>JACOST010000014.1:600000-811295 GCA_016178705.1 Deltaproteobacteria bacterium
GTGCTACGCGGCACAGCCAACATTGTACGAGTGTGCTGCTCGACACAATTCCGTGGCCGACCGGTACGCTCCGAGAGGGGGGGACATATGGATCGAATGCGGGTCTTGTTCGGAGTTGTTGTCGCGGCGGTCGCCGCAGTGGGCGTTGAGGCGCAGGCGTCCACGATCAACCAGAACACGTCATGGACGATCAACACGCCGGGGGCGACGACCACGTATCGCGTGGTCGGCTACGGTGATTCGATTTACGCCGGCTACCACGGCTCGATCTTCAACGTGGCCAAGCGCGCGGCACCGCTGGTTGACGGCGAGTACGCGGCGTATCCGTGGAACTCGAAGATTCAAGTCGTGCGCCGCACCAAGTCGGGCGCGGTGGCCTCCGACATCTACAACAACAAGATCGTGGCCGAGAGGTCGTACATGCAGGATGCCAGCACCCGCATCGTCGAGTTCGAGATGTGCGGCAACGACTTCCTGCAAGCGCGCAGCAGTTTTGCCGGCCAGAGCGGCACGTGTAACTACGCGGTGCTCGACACCGCCCTCGCGAATTGCACCAACTATCAACAGTTGGCGATGCAGTACATCAACGCGAACGCGTCGGCGAACACCAAGGTGAAGATGATCTCGAACCTCTACTACCCGGGGTTCAACGCCGACAACGCGTTGAGCGGCTGCAACGATCCGGGCACCGGGCAGAAGATCAACAAGCAGACCAAGTTCCTCCCCTACATCGCCCAGAGCAACTGGCGCGCGTGCAACTTCGCAAACACCTACGGCTTCAAGTGCGCCGATGATTTCGCGCAGTTCATGGGGGCGGACTACGATTCGAACGCCGACGGTCAGATCGACTCGGACGCGTTGAAGTACGTGCAGGGTGAGTCGGAATCGGCCTACGTGACGCGCATCAGCGTGACGCTGCGCTCGACGCTGCGCGACGCCAACACCCACTTCGTCAACTCCAGCACGAGTTACGACTACATCCAGTCGGACGACACGCATCCGACGTACTCGGGCGGCACCATCAGTGGCACCGGTTCAGGCGCGCCCGACTACACGGCGGCCCAGATCGTCGGCGGTAAGAACCCGATCTGGGATCACTACGGCCACGAGCGCATGGGGTGGGCGCTGTCGGGCTTCAACCCGGCCACGCCGTGAACGTGATCTTGTTGATCTGACTTGAAGGACCACGGAGGCACGGCGCGGCCGTGCCTCCGTGGTAAAATCATGGCCGCCGCCAAACGCAACGCCCTGGTCGAACTCTTCTGGAAGGTCCATCCGCGGCTGTATCGGTGGAGCGGTGGTCGCATCGGTGGGCGAGTGGTCGGCTTGCCGGTGCTCTTGCTCACCACGACCGGCCGCCGCTCGGGACACACTCACACCAAGGCGCTGACGTATCTGCCAACTGGCGACAGTTACGTCGTCATCGCGTCGTATCTCGGTGAGCCGCACCACCCGGCGTGGTGGCTCAATTTGCAATCGAATCCACGAGCGGAAATCCAAGTCGGCAATCGCCAACTCGCGGTGGTCGCGCGCGAAGCCGACGGCGAAGAGCGCGAGCGCCTGTGGAACGAGATCGTCAGTCGGCAGCAGGACTACGCCGAGTATCAAAGCCGCACCCAGCGCCGCATCCCGGTTGTGGTGCTGGATCCCGCGCTCTGAATCTCGGGTTCGCCGTTGCCTGACCGTTGTCTCTGGCCATCGTCTGGCCACCGTTTTGATTGACAGGGTTTTTTCCGCTGTGCTACGGGCACGCAGCATCGTTACCAACAGCGTGAACGAGGGTGCCGAAGTGCGGTCGAACCTGACTTGCCGGCGTATGCAGTTGCCTGTGCGCTTCAGTGAGCGTGGTCGCTCGCGAAGGAATCGCCGCGCAACGGAGTCGCACGACGCACGCGCGCCACCACCCTCGCTTCAGTCGGCGAGTACCGCCACCCGCATCCGCGCGATCACGCAGCGATCGCGCGACGATCATCTGCTCGCAACCAGTTAGCCAGCCGCCGCCGCTCGGCGGCTCAAGGAATTGGGGGGGACATATGAATCGACAGCTCACTGAACGCATGCGTCGGACGTTGCTCGTGATCGGATTGGGCGCGACCATCGCGCTGAGCGCTGAGGCGCAGGCGTCCACCATCAACCAGAACACGTCGTGGACGATCGATCGCGCCGGCACCACCACGAAGTACCGCGCGGTCGGCTACGGGGACTCGATCTTCGCCGGCTATCGCGGTTCGATCTTCAACGTCGCCAAACGCGCCGCCACCTTGGTCAATGGCGAGTACGCCTCGAACGCGTGGGGGACCGATCTTGAGGTGATCCGCCGCACCAAGTCGGGCGCGGTGGCCTCCGACATCTATAACAACAAGATCGTGGCCGAGCGCTCGTACATGCAGAACACGACCACGCGCATCGTCGCCTTCGAGATGTGCGGCAACGACTACCTGCAGGCGCGCAGCAACTTCAACGGCCAGAGCGGCACCTGCAACTACAGCCAACGCGACACCGCGCTCGCCAACTGCACGAACTACATGGGCCTAGGGATGCAGGCGATCAATCAGTACGCCACCACGGCCACGGTCAAGATGATCGCGAACCTCTACTACCCCGGCTACAACGCCGACAACGGCTTGAGCAATTGCACCGATCCGACCACCGGCCAGCGCGTCAACAAGCAGGACAACTTCCTGCCGGTGCTGGCGCGCAGCAATTGGCGCGCGTGCCATCTGGCCGAGACCAACGGATTTGCCTGCGCCGACAGCTTCGCGCAGTACATGGGCGCCGACTACGACTCGAACGGCGACGGCCAGATCGATTCCGATGCGCTGCGCTACGTCTCGGGCGAGTCGGAAGACGCGTACGTAACCCGCATCAGCGTGACGCTGCGTGCGACTATCCGCGACGCCAACACCCACTTCGTGAATTCGAGCACGAGCTTCGACTACATCCAGTCGGACGATACCCATCCAACCTACAGTGGTTCGGCGACCATCGGCATCAACATCTTCACTGGGAGCGGCTCGGGCTCCGGCGCGCCGGACTACAGCGGTGGCCAGATCGTCGGCGGCAAGAATCCCGTGTGGAACCAGTTCGGCCACGAACGCATGGGATGGGCCCTGTCAGTCTTCGATCCGGCCACGCCGTGATCGAGTAGCGACTCGTTTGTCGACGCATGACTCAGCCGGGCAAGTGTCCCGGCTGAGTCATGGGGCATGGAACATCGATGTGTCCGGCCGCGGCGTTCACTGCAGGAACGGCCGCAGCACAAGCAGCGGAACGCCAAGGTAGTACACCATCCAGCACGTGATCTCGGCGGCGCGGCGGATCGGTTGCGTGCGGGTGGGAGCAAGCCACGTCCCGAACAGCGCTCCGGCTTCGGCGACCGCGCGCCACACGCTGGCATAGAGTACGAGATAGATCACCACCAAGCCCCACGAGATGCCGAGAGTCTTGAAGTACGGGCCGACCCCTTCGAGATAGTACTGCCCGAGCACCCCGCCGTAGGCGATGTGCTGGTGCGCGGAAAACCACACCGCGGTCGGTAAGGTGGCAAAGAGGACGAACTTGACGAGTCGGTGATGCCATCGCCATAAATCGACGCTCGCCCTCGCGTCGGCGTAGACCATGAGAGTATCCGCGCGCGCCGCGCGTGCGGTCTCAACTCCACCGCGCGCGCTGAGCGCGGAGAGCAGGGGCATGGGATTCGCCAGTTCCAGTCCATAGGACAACTTGCGACCCGATCGCATCCACAGCGAAAGGCCAGGCCCGGGTAGCGGCAACTTCCACGCGGCGACCCGCGCGATGGCGGCGTACGGGATGTCCACTTGCAAATCGCGGCCACGGAGCGCGAGTTCATCGTCGTGCAGCTCCACCGTTGCTGAGAATGCGCGCTGGATGAGCGACGCGGCGCAGGCGGGCAGGCCCGCAAACACCGCGACGATACGCACGAGAGCAAACAGCGGGACGAACTGGTCGACCTCGAGCAGCCACAGACCGATGCCAACCAGGCTCGCTCGACTCACTGCGATCAGCACACCGGCGACGATCCGCCACGTGTTCGGATAGGCGCTCACACGCAGCGCGTTTCGCTCGGGTGTGTTGGGCGTGTTCTGCGCGCGCACCGATCTCGTATATGCAGAATCGATGCGCGCCTCAATCGAGGTAGCGTCGTGCGAGGTTACGTCGCGGCTGATTCCTCGTCGGCTTCCGCGATTGGCGCAGCGACCCGCGGCACCAGTGGCCAGCGCCAACCGGTCGGTGGTTGGAATGGCTTCCACTCTCCCTCCGGCTGCGCGAGGCGATCGGCGATCGTCAGCAGCGCGACGGGATGGTGTCCGATCCCGAGGTGGCTGCTCTCGACTTCGATGTTCTCGCATTGCGGCCCGGGTCGCGCGATGCAGCTCTGCCACGCGACGATTCCATCGCTGCGGCTATAGATCGCCGTCATCGGTACGGGCAACGGATCGGCGAGCTGTTCGCGGAGGGCGGCTTCGTTCGGGAGCGGTGGACGCCGTGCGCGCAAGAAGCCCGGAACGTTCACCGCGCGGAGATCGCGGAAGGGACTCGCCAACGTGATCACCAGCCGCACGTCGGAAGGAAACCGACGCGCCAGCTCCCGCGCATAGACTCCGCCCAAGCTCCAGCCGATCAGACTCACCGTGCGGCCGTAACGTTGCCGCAACTCGGCGAACCGTTGCCGCAAACCCGCGACCGTCTCGGCGGCGGGGCCAACATTGCGTCCGAGTTTCCAACCGTGAGCAGCATAGCCGCGCTCGCGCAGGAACCGGCGCAGTGCGCGTGTGGAAAAATCGCTGCCCATGAATCCGGGCAACACCAGCACGGGGTGTCCATCGCCCTTCGGCGCGCGGCGCAGAAATGGATAGGCGGCGAGCAGCGCACCAAACTCCAGGAACGCCCGGCCCTCGAGCAGCAGCAGCCCGCGACGGGGCGGCGCAATCAGCTCACGATCGACGGTTCGAGACGCCAATGAAACCTCCTCTGCCGAAACAGCGGCCACAGCTTAGCAGAGGAACAGGCCGGCGACACGGGGTGCGGCAGCCCGTTGAACACGTGCGACGCCCTTCGAGACGGCGCTTTGCGCCTCCTCAGGACGAACGGGAGAGCGTTGTGGCACAAGGGGAAAACCGCTCATGCTGAGGAGCGCCGACAGGCGCGTCTCGAAGCATGCGCAATTGTCGTCGGGCTGCTAGCTACGCGCGGCTCGCCTTGGCGTCGGCCATACACTACTAATGGGGCGGGATCGTCCCGCCGATGGAACCTGTCGCTGCAGCCCTGCCGCCTCGCCTCATCTTGTACGACGGCGTTTGCCGATTCTGTAATCGTGCCGTGCAATGGTTGCTGCGTGTGGATCGGCGCGGCCGCTTCCACTTCGCCCCGTTGCAGGGACCGACCGCGGCGACGCTGCGCACGCGCCACCCCGAAATCCCAACCGATACCGATAGCATGTTGTACGTGGAGTCGAGCGGCGGTGAGGAGCGGGTCTACCTGCGGTCGCAAGCCGCGCTTCAGATCTGTCGCGAGTTGGAAGGGCGGTGGCGCGCGTTGGCGTGGTTCGCATGGTTGCCGCGCGGCGTGACCGATTTCGCCTACGACACCTTCGCCCGCTCCCGCTACCGGCTCTTCGGCAAACTCGACACCTGTCCTGTCCCGTCGCCCGAGCAACGCGCGCGGTTTCTGCCGTAGCTGATAGAGTCTCAACTATGTCCCTCATCGAGTCGGTGCGACTGAGATGTCACCCCCTGACGCCCGTTGACGCGACACTTCGTATGCAGGTTGGCATCAGTCATTCTCCCGGAACTCTCGCGTTCGCCTTTCGTGTCGCCGGTGATCTGACGCGTGTACGCGTGCCACCGCCGAGCGCGCCGCGCATCGCGCATCAGTTGTGGGAACATACCTGCTTTGAAGTCTTTGTCGCCGTCGCTGGCGAGCCCGCTTACCGTGAGTTCAACTTCGCCCCGTCCGGCGAGTGGGCGGGTTACGACTTCAGTGGCTATCGAGAAGTTGTGGGGCTGGCCGACGACACGCTGGCACCGGGCATCGCCGTGCGCACGTCCCCCGATCGACTCGAACTCGACGCACTCGTCCACCTCGATCGCTTGTCGCTGACTCGTGGACGCGCGCCGCTTCAACTCGGACTCTCCGCAGTCATCGAAGCGATCGACGGTACACTCTCGTATTGGGCGCTTCACCATCCCGACGGCAAACCCGATTTCCATCACGCCGACGCACGGTCGCTGCGGTTGGAGCCGCCAGCCGCAGAGTGGTAGGCATCGTCCGTCATGAAGTTTGGACGAACATGAAGTTTGGACAAACATGAAATTCGGACAAACATGAAATTCGGAATTGATCGCTTGCTGACCGAGCCCGCGCTACGCAAGCCCCTCATCGGTCGCCGGGTAGCCTTGCTGGCTCATCCCGCTTCACTGACGCGCGATCTCGTGCACTCGCTCGATGCGCTGGCCGCCGTCGGTGACTTGACCATCGCCGCCGCCATCGGCCCGCAGCACGGGCTGCGCGGTGACAAGCAGGACAACATGGTCGAGTCGTCCGACTTCATCGATCCGGCGCACGGCATTCCGGTGTTCAGCCTTTACGGCACGGTGCGGCGGCCGACGGCGGCGATGATGGACACGTTCGATGTTTTGCTCGTCGACTTGCAAGACGTCGGTACCCGCATCTACACGTTCGTCACCACGCTGCGCTACATGCTCGAAGCTGCCGCGACCGCGCGCAAAGCTGTGTGGATTCTGGATCGACCGAATCCGATCGGGCGGCCGATCGAAGGACTGCGCCTGCGCCCGGGCTGGGAGAGTTTCGTCGGCGCAGGGTCGCTGCCTATGCGCCACGGGCTCACGCTCGGCGAACTCGCGCGCTGGTTCGTGCGGACGCTTCATCTCGACGTTGAGTGTGAGGTCGTGACCATGGATAGCTGGGCCCCGTCACGCGCGCCGGGGTACGGTTGGCCGCTTGGTGAGCGCACGTGGGTGAACCCGAGCCCGAACGCATCCAATCTCTGGATGGCGCGCTGCTTCCCCGGTACGGTGATGCTCGAAGGCACGACGCTCTCCGAAGGGCGCGGCACGACGCGCCCGCTGGAGATCTTTGGCGCGCCCGACATCGACCCGCGCACGCTGACGGCGAAAATGACATCGTTGGCGGCAAACTGGATGAGCGGTTGCCGACTCCGTTCCTGCTGGTTCGAGCCGACGTTTCACAAGCACTTCGGGCAACTGTGCGCCGGCGTGCAGATTCACGTCGAGGACGCGAGCTACGATCACGATCGCTTCCGTCCTTGGCGGCTCGTCGCGCTCGCCTTCAAGGCGTTGCGCGCGCTGCGACCGGATTACGAACTCTGGCGCGACTTCGAGTACGAATACGAGCGCGATCGTCTTGCCATCGACCTCATCACCGGCAGCGAGTTACTGCGACGCTGGGTGGATGACCCAACATCGACACCGGCCGATCTCGATGCGCTCACTGCGCCCGACGAGACGGCGTGGCGCGACGAACGCGAGGCGTCTCTGCTCTATCGCTAGGCAGCGCTCGCGCGGAGAGACGATGTACGTTCGGCATCAGTTGATTGCGTGGTTGGCGAGGAAGCGATTTCAGCATCGACCCTGGCGGATGATCGCGGCGATCATGACCCTGCTGACCTTCGCTGGATCGGCAACCCTTGCTGGAGTCGTCCTGCCGTCACCTGCTGAGTGCGGAAACGGTGTGGTCGAGGACGGCGAGGAGTGTGACGACGGCAATCTGTTTGGCGGCGACGATTGCGCATCCAACTGTACCAACGAGATCCAAGCCCCGTTCGTGCTCGACACGTCGGGCAATCCGCCGCGGTCGCGGGCGATCGTGCAGACGGCAACCTTCGTGTTCTCGCTGAATTTCTCCGGCAGTCAGCTCAGCCGCATTGGTAAGCCGGGGCCCGACGGCATCATCCCGGTCGCGCTGCGAGTCGATGAGGTTCTCTTCAACCCGATCCGCGTGCCAGGGATCGCCTGCATTTGCTCACGCGCGATTGAGTTCGACGACTTCGGTCCGGGCAACGCCGGTGTCGGACAGATCGGCTGCGGCGCGGACGGACTGTCGGGCGTCAATGTCGATGTCGATATCGATCATCACATCGGGGTCGTGGGCGAGAATGGATTCACCGAAGCGGACTGTGTGGCTGCCGGCGGAGTTGTCGAAGACGGCTCGCCCAATCATCCGCACGCCGGGGTGTGCAACGGTGCGGTCCACACCACGCGCTCGGGCGCAGGCCCGGCGGGCTCGGCGGTGGTGACGCTATCCACCAGCTTTGATGTCATCGACGATGACGGCTCGTGTCGAATCGAGACCGCCACGAAAGTCTGCGAGGGTGGCTCGAACACGGGGATGTTGTGCGCGGCCACACCGGATGTCTGCGTGGGTGGCAAGTGTGTTCCCGCCAAGGGTGCCGATGGCATTCCGTGCAATGATGACGATCCGCTCGCCGTTCGCGGTGCAGCGCAGCTGGTATTCAACACGACCGGGACCGTGCGGGCGGCGGTGCGCAACGCCAACAATGTTCCCAGCGCCAACATCGCCGAGAGCGAGAGCTGCGGCGAACACCCGTGCCTCACATCCGCGACCGGCTTACCGTTCGACTGCGACAAGCTCGTGGGAACGGGCACGGGTGGCGGCATCGTCGTCAGCGCGTTTCCGGCGCTCGACGCGGCGCTGCCGGGCGATACGGTCAACACCGTCATCATCGCCGAGCAATCGGCGCCGACGTTCACGGAGACGCCCACCGCGACGATTGATCCGACTCCCACCGAGACGCCGACACCGACCGCTAGTGCGTCGCCGACCGATACACCAACCGCGACACCCACCGAAACGGTCACAGCGACCGCGACCCCAACCGCCACCGATACGTTGACGCCGACGCCGTCGGCGACTCCCACGGACACGCTCACCCTGACGCCGACCGCGACATTGCCTCCGACTGAGACGCCGACCTCACCGCCGCCATGCGTCGGCGACTGCGACGGGTCGCTGACGGTGACGGTCGACGAACTCGTGCGCGGCGTGCGGATCGCCCTCGACGAGGCGCCGCTGAGCAACTGCCCCGAGTTCGACGCGGACCACAGTCAATCGGTCACCGTCGAAGAACTCGTGCAAGCAGTGAGCAATGCGCTCGACAGGTGCGGGCCGTAGTCTCTGCTCGGTCCGTCCCACGACTCACGAGTCACGGCTCACGAGTCACGATTCACGATTCACGAACCCCGACGCCTCTCGACGAAACGCTTCGCTCATGAAATGAGAATGCCCATGTCTACCGATACGCTCTTTCACTCGAAGTACGGCCCGTGGGCGCTCGTCGCCGGGGCGGCCGTTGGCCTCGGGGCGGAGTACGCGCGGCAGATTGCCGCGCACGGGCTCAACCTGGTCTTGCTCGATCGCGACGGCGAGCCGCTGCGTGCGACCGCGGATGAGATTCAGTCGCGTTACGGGGTGAAGACCAAAGCGGTCACCCTCGATCTCGCGCGTGCCGATCTCGTCGCTGTGTTGCAGCCGCAAGTCGCTGACATTGAGATCGGTCTTGTCGTTTACAACGCCGCGATCGGCACGGTCGCGCCGTTTCTCGAAATTCAGCCGGCGCACTTCGAAATGATGGTGGACGTCAACTGTTGCGGGCCGCTGCGCCTCGCGCACGCATTGCTGCCGGCGATGGTTAGCCGTGGGCGTGGTGGTCTCATCCTGATGTCGTCGATGTCCGGCAATGTTGGGTCGACGCAGCTCGCGGTATACGCAGCGAGCAAAGCCTTCAACCTGGTACTGGCCGACGCACTGTGGGCGGAGATGCGCCCGCACGGCGTCGATGTGTTGGCCGTCCAACCAGGCTCGACCCGCACGCCGGGCTGGCTCTCGTCGCAGAAGGCGGGAGAAGACGAGATGATGCCGGCGATGGAACCGGCCGAGGTCGTACGTGAAGCCCTGGCGACACTCGGCGTGGAGCCAGTGGTGGTGGCGGGAGACGCGAACAAGCAGGGTGCTGCAATGCTCGCGAGTCTTCCCCGTCGTCAGGCGATCGAGTTGGTGAGCGCGATCACGGAGAAATTGGTGCGCAACGACCGCGCGCCAAAGGTATCCTGATCTCGTTCAGCCCGACAACTGCGCCATCAGGCCAGCGAGGTCTGATAGGTGGACATCCTCCGCGACGAGTCCGTCAGGGCCCATGCGAGTGAAGGTAGCGCCTTCGATTCGTACGCGCCGGCCGGTCGGCGGAATACCGAACAATTCGCCCTGATGCGTACCGGTCAAGATCCAGCGGTCGGCGTGACGATCCCCGTCGATGATCAGCTCCACGCGTTCGAGATGAAAGTCGGGGAACGCGGTGAGCAACGCGACCGCTCGCGCACGGACGGCGGCACGTCCGTGTGACTCGATGGGCGAGCCGATCTCACGAACGACCGCGTCCTCGGCAAATACCGCGGCCACGGCGTCCGGGTCGTGCGCGTTCCACGCCGCGTACGTACGGTCGTTGATGTCCTGCGTGCGTTGTCGGTGGTCAGTCACGGGCGCGCACCCTACCAACGACAGCGCTGACGGCGCAACCGTTGGAGAGGCGCCAGTGGGATTCACCGCGCGCGGCCGGCGCGCAGTGCAGCGGCCGGGTCCATGTCGGTGTAGGCGCGATTGCCATAGATTGCCGCAGCCAAGAAGCCCGCGCCACTGAGCGCGTTGAAGACCGCGATGGCGCCGCTGTGTCCGCCGTCATCGCTCGTCGCGAGGTTGGTCAAAGCGATCCCGAGATGAATGAGGAAGAAGAGCAAACAGACGGACTGCACCAGTCGGATGCCCTTCCGCTGACCCCACAGCGAGGCGGGAAAGAGCGTGAATGTCAGCAGGAGATGCCAGCCGGCCATGTGGTTCGCCATTTTCAGCGCCCAGTCGCTCTGTTGCTGCGCGGCGCGCAAGACGTAGAGGTAGCTGGCCACAAACCCGGCGCCGGAGGCCGCCAGTGCGAAGCCAGCGTGGATCCACGTCGACCGGCTCGGCCGCGCGCGCAACGCATCTTCGCGCCAAGCGGCGCGGCCGTCGACGTGTACTTGCACATCGTGCGCGCCGCGGTCGTTCGTCACCAGTTGCATGACGATCGAGGCGCCGCCGGGCATCAGCAGGCCACCGACACCACGCTCCAACTCGCCGCGGCTCCGCGCGTGCAAGACGGCCGCGCCATCGAACACGAGCCGCCCACTGTCGTAACTGTAGTCGCCCTCGAACACCGCTCGCGGCCAACCTGGTAGCGGCAGCAGAAACCCTAGTTCGAGTTCAGCCATTGCTCTGATCACGCGTCCATTTCGCTTCGCCGCTAAGCGGTCGCACTTGATTCAAGGCGAGCGCAGCGTCATTGATGCTGTGCATAGCCTGACTGCCATATCGTTCTTCCCGAAGGTCTGCGATAGGCGGCCGGTTGGCCGATCAAATGCGACGCGCTAGACGAGTGTACGGTGGACTGTTGCGCCGGGCGGCGCGAATCGTCGATCGCCTTGCGCCCGGTGCGGTGGCGGCCGCTGCAACCATTCTGCGCAACGTGGCAGACCAGACCTCGCCTGGCGGTCGCTTCTGGTTGCAGTACGCCGGCGCGCGCTTTCAGCTCGATGTAGTTGAGGAACGCCCCTTCTGGTACCAAACATTCTCCCGTTGGGCCGCGGGTATGGAAGTCTACGAGCTGACCATGATCGAGTGTCTGACCCGGTTGGTGCTCCGGACCGAGGCCCCGCGGTTCGTGGACATCGGGGCTTTCATGGGTCACTACGCGTGCTACGTAGCCGCACTGACCGGTGATCAAAGCGAGGTGTACGCGATCGAGAGCAATCGCCGCTACTGCGCCGCCATCGAGCGATCGGTGCGGCTCAATGGACTCTCCAAGCTCAAGGTCTACAACGCGGTGCTCTCTGATCGTGTGGAAGTCGCGGCGATCGACGAGCAGGAAGTGCGGTTCGACGCCTCCGGCAAGCATTCCGCGCGCACCACGACGTTGGATGAATTGTGCCGACAGGAAACCATCCGGCCGGTGATCGCTAAGATCGATGTACACGGTACTGAGGGCAAGGTGCTCATGGGGATGCAACATCTCATGAAAGACTCGGTCGACTTCGTTTTGCTCGAGCTTCATTCCGAGGACTGGCTACATCGCTATTCCGGAGGCATGAGCCGCGCAGACGTGCTCGGGATATTCGAACGCGCCGGTTTTCACCTCTTCTATGTGGCGGGCCACCGCTCCTCAGGGTCTCCTGAGCGACAACAGACCATGAGCGCCGACGCTTTGACTTATCGGCGGGTGACTTCGCAGTCGAGCGACCTGTTGCTGTTCGATCGGCCGGACGACGTACTGTTGCTCGGCAGCAAGGTGGCCGATGTCGAACCATTGCTGCGGCCCCGAACTGACTAGGCCGAGCGGTCAGATCGGCGACGCGACTACCGCTTGATTCAGGAGGCCAGGGGCGGCATTGAAGGAAGCCGCGCTCGCGACGGCGGGCAATCACTCTCGCTGCTTAGAAAGGACGACACCATGGCCATCGACTTTAGCTTTCCCCCCGAGATCGACGCACTGCGACTGAAGGTGCGCGACTTCATCGCGCAGGTCGTGCGACCTGCCGAAGCAAAGATCGCCGAACGCGAGGGCGACCGCCGGTTTCTGATTCAGTCGATTATCGAGATGCGCGTCGCGGCGAAGGACTGGGGTTTATGGCTGCCGCACATGCCGAAGGAGTTCGGCGGCATGGGGCTCGGACACGTGGCGATGGCCGCAGTGTCGGCCGAGGCTGCCAAGTCGGGCTTCGGCCCGTTTGCCCTGAACGCGCAGGCGCCCGACGAAGGTAACATGCACACTCTTCTGCACTGGGCCACCGATGCGCAGAAGGAGAAGTACCTGCGGCCGTTATGCGAGGGCATGGCGCGCTCGTGCTTCGCGATGACCGAACCCGAAGTCGCGGGCTCCGACCCGACGCTCATCCAGACTCGCGCCGTGCTCGACGGTGACTCGTGGGTCGTCAACGGCCACAAATGGTTCATCTCCGGCGCCAGCGGCGCACAGTTCGCGATTCTCATCGCGCGTACCGAAGACAATCCCGAGATTCCGCAGGCGGCCAACTCGGCGTTCCTAGTTGATCTCCCGTCGCCGGGATGGAGCGTTGTCCGCGATGTCGCGACTATGGCCGGCCGCCACAACCACGCCGAGATCCGCATCGAGAACCTGCGCGTGCCCAAGGAGAACATGGTTGGCGGCCGCGGTCAGGGGCATCTCCTCGGACAAGCCCGCCTCGGCCCGGCGCGACTCGCGCACTGCATGCGTTGGATCGGCCAGGCCGAGGTTGCGCTCGACATGATGGTCGACCGCGCGCTCAATCGTTTCGCGCACGGTTCGCTGCTCTCTGAGAAACAGGGCATCCAATGGCTGATCGCCGACTCGACGATGGAGTTGTACCAGTGCAAGCTGATGGTGCTGCACGCCGCCTACAAGATCGATCGCGGCGAAGACTTCCGCAGCGAAGTGTCGATGGCCAAACACTTCGTCGCCAACTCGCTCGGGCGTATCATCGACCGCGCCATCCAAGTGCACGGCGCGCTCGGCTACTCAACCGACACGCCGCTAGCGCACATGGCCCAGCAAGCCCGCTGGGCGCGCTTCGCCGACGGCGCCGACGAAGTGCATCAATGGCGCATCGCGCAACGCACCATCGACGCCTACAAGCGCGACAAGTCAACGCGCGCGGCGACGGGGAATTTGCCGCTGTGACGGCGGGTGGGATTCGCCGCGCCGATTCGCTGAGCTCTTTTCGAGTAGTAGACTTTGCCGGACGACGCCTTCAGTACTCCCGACACGCCGATTGCCTCTGGTCGGCGAAACGGACGCGCTCAGTGGTCTCGCTCGCGCAAGAGTGCGAGGCGCCGGGCGCGGCGGGACGGTCCTACTTCACGCTTGCTACAGGGCCGATTCGATATCTTCGCGCCGGAGTTCACAGTCTCGCAAAATCTGGTTCATCAGGCCCGGACCGATGGTCTCGCCTGCGTGCATCGGTACCACAGTTGCGCGCCCATCTGCATGGCGCAGATAGTGGTGACTCCCGCGAATACGAATGAGTTGGAACCCGAGCTTGCCCAGCGCGGCGATCAGAGTCTTGCCGGTCAGACGGGGCAGCTTGGGCATTACCCAACCGCGACTCGCTGCACCCCAACGAAGTCCAACGGCGGAGCCTCGTCCCCTTGGACATCCAAGCAAAGCTGAATCGCTTCGCGAACGCGCTCGATCAACTGGTCGAGTGAACGTGCCTGCGTATGGCAACCGCGCAGCGTGGGCACCGTGGCGACGTAGTAGCCTTCCGAATCCCGCTCGATTAGCACATCAAATTCGCGCTTCATCATCCCTCCGTTCTCAACGACACGGCGATCTTACCCGTTGCGACTAGAGGAAGCTACGCCAGGCATCAGCCGGCCGCATCATTGATCGCGCAAACCAGGTGCATGGCGCGCTCGGCTACTCGACCGACACGCCCTTCCTGAGCCCCTTCGAAGGGCCGCTGCACGCTTGCCATGCGCAAAGCGAATCGTGTAGATACACGGCATAGATATGAAAACGGCCAAGCTCTTCAAGCACGGAGGCAGCCAAGCGGTGCGACTGCCGAAGGAGTTTCGGCTCGATGGCACAGAGGTCTTCATCGAGCGACGAAGGGGGGGCGTCGTCTTGCGCCCGAAGACGCGAATCAGGACGCTCGCTGATCTTGCGCGCTACATGCGGGATCGGTTTGCCGTCACCTCCGACTTCCCTGGACGGGAGCAACCGAGAGCGCAGCAGAAGCGAGAGCTCCGGTTCGAGTAGACGCGATGGCGACGGCGTTTGTGCTCGATACCGACGTCTGCATTGACCTCATTCGCGGCCGTGTTCCGGCCAACGACTCAGAAAGCGGGCGGATCGCCCTCGCCGCCAGCGTCATCTCCAGCGTCACGTTAGCGGAGTTAGAAGTTGGCGTGGTCAAGGCGCCGAACCGTCCGCGGCAACAGCTCGACGACTTCTTGGAGCAGGTTCTGGTCGCCGATTTCGACACCGCCGCGGCTCGTCACTACGGCGAGATCCGCGCCCACTTGGAGAAGAAGGGGAGCACCATCGGTCCGCTGGATCTGTTGATCGCCGCGCATGCTCGGAGCCGCGGCGCCAGTCTGGTGACCGCGAATGTCCGGGAGTTTCGCCGTGTCCCCGGGCTGAAGTGCATCGGATGGATACGCGTCTCACGGATCGCGCAGCCAGGCAGATAGTCGGCCGGCCTTGAGTGGTTTCGCCGATCTCCGACAAGCCGGTATCCAGTGGCTGATCGCCGACTCGACGATGGAGTTGTACCAGTGCAAGCTGATGGTGCTGCACGCGGCATACAAGATCGATCGCGGTGACGACTTCCGCAGCGAAGTGTCGATGGCCAAGCACTTCGTCGCCAACTCGCTCGGGCGCATCATCGACCGCGCCATCCAGGTGCACGGCGCGCTCGGCTACTCGACCGACACGCCCGTCCTGAGCCCCGTCGAAGGGCCGCTGGCGCACATGGCTCAGCAAGCCCGTTGGGCGCGCTTCGCCGACGGCGCCGACGAAGTGCATCAATGGCGCATCGCGCAACGCACCATCGACGCCTACAAACGCGACAAGTCGACGCGCGCGGCGACGGGGAATCTGCCGCTGTGATGTCGGGCGGGCTTCGCTCGATCAGCCCGGCGATCACCGCCGCACCATGAAGATCGAACGTCTCCCATCCGATTTTCATGGATCGCCTTTGGGGCAAGCTCATGGTGTTGCCACCACCCACAAGATCGATCGGGGTGAAGACTTCCGCAGCGAAGTGTCGATGGCCACCCCTCTTCACCCCAAAATCCGGCCAGTCGTCGACACTTCAAAACCGGCCAGTTGTACCGGGCGTCGAGACGGAAGTCGGTCTAGCTCTTCGAGACGTCATCCTGCAAGGAGTGATGCCTCTTCGTGCGAGCTACCGGCCCTTTGCGCGCCGCGGGGGGCGCCGATCCCGCCCACGATTTGCCTGCCGCCCTAATCCCTAACCCCGGTGCGCTCGGCTGCGAGTTGAGCCAGGCGCGCCTGCAGGAACCGACGCTCGGCGGGCTGGCGCGTCAGCTCAAGCGCACGTTGGTAGGAGGCCCGCGCCGCCTCGGCGAGGCCGAGCCTCCGCTGCATGTCGGCGCGCGCGGCGTGGGCCAGATGGTAATCGTCGAGGTCGCCCTGCGCCAGCACCGCTTCGATGGCCGCGAGCCCGGCCTCGGGCCCGTCACGCATGCCGAGGGCAACTGCGCGGTTCAGGGCCACCACCGGCGAGGGGTCGACGCGACACAGCACGTCGTAGAGCGCGACGATCTGGACCCAGTCGGTTTCGCCGGCGCTCGGCGCCTCGACGTGAACAGCGGCGATGGCCGCCTGCAGGAGGTAGGGTCCGACGCGTCGCGAGCCCAGAGCCCGCTCGATCAGGCCCTGAGCTTCAGCGATCCGCCCGCGGTCCCATAGCGACCGGTTCTGATTCTCCAGCAGGATGAGGTCGCCGGCCGCGTCGACGCGCGTGGCGCGCCGCGCCTCGTGCAGCAGCATCAGGGCGAGCAGGCCCAGGGCCTCGGGTTCGTCGAGGAGCTCGACCACCAGCCGGCCCAGCCGGATCGCCTCCGCGCAAAGATCGTCCCGCGTCAGGCTCTGCCCCTGGGTCGCCGCATAGCCCTCGTTGAAGATCAGATAGACCACCTGCAGCGCACTCTCGAGCCGCGCTGGTAGCTCGGCGAGGGCCGGGACCTCGTAGGGGATGGCCTCGTCGCGGATCTTCGCCTTCGCCCGCACGATGCGCTGAGCGATGGTCGGTGCGGGCGCCAGATAGGCGCGGGCGATCTCCTCGGTGGTCAGCCCGCCCACCTCGCGCAAGGTGAGCGCGATGCGCGCGTCCGGCGCGAGCGCCGAGTGGCAGCAGGTGAAGATCAGCCGCAGTTCGTCATCCTGAATGTGCTCGGGCATGGTCGTCTCCGGCGCCGGGTCCGCCAACGCTGCCAGCTCTGGCAAGGCGTCCGCCAGCCGCGCCTGCCGGCGCCAGCGGTCGATGATCTTGAAGCGGCCAGTGGAGACCAGCCAGGAATAGGGATTGGTCGGAACGCCCTCGCGCGGCCATTGCTCGGCCGCGGCGGCGAAGGCCTCGTGAAGAGCCTCCTCTGCCGCGTCGAAGCCGCCGAGGAGCCGAATCAGCGTCGCGAGCACGCGCCGCGCCTCGGTGCGGTAGGCAGCCTCCAGGGCGTCACGCGCGCCGGCCGTGCTCATAGTTGCGGACGGGGCTTGCTAAAGTCCACGATCGGCCGCACCTCGATGAAGCCCAGCCTGGCCAGCGGAATCCCCGCCGCGATCCGCACGGCCTCGTTGAAGTCGCGCGCCTCGATCAAAATGAAGCCGCCCAGCACCTCTTTGGTCTCCATGAACGGACCGTCGGTCGCCGACATCTTCCCGTCGCGGACCTGCACGGTCATGGCTTGATCGGGCAGCTGCAGGGCTTGGTCCATCACCATGTTGCCGCTGGCCTTCAACTCGTTGTTGTAGACCCCGGAAGCGCCGAGGACCACCTTGGCCTCCGCGCTTTGACCGAAGACTTTCTGGGGGTCGAAGTAGATCAAGCAGGCATAGCGCATGATGGGGCTCCTTTTTCTCGCACCTTGAATACGCCTTGTCGTTCAGCGCCGCTGGAATTCGACACAGTACAATTTTTTTCAGGCGATTGTCGAAGCGGCACGGCGCGCGGCGACTAGGACGGTGATCCCTTCGCCCAGGAGCCCTGGCCATGACCACCGATACCCCCTTCGTTCCGCTCACCTGCGGCTGCAAATGCGGGAAGGTGCGCTTCAACGCCGCCGACGCCGCGTCGCAATATGCCCTAGAGACAACCACCGCGGGGTCTATGGCGGCTTTGCCCCGATGTTCGACAGCACAGGAGTAGCTGATGTCTGCACCACCGAAGAACGACATGACTGCTTCATGCTCATGCGGAAGCGTCGAACTCGAAGCGATCGGCGCTCCAATTTCAAGCGTTGTCTGCTACTGCGACGATTGCCAGGAAGGTTCCCGCCAAATTGAAGCGTTACCGAATGCACGTCCCGTTCAAGATCCCGATGGCGGAACCGCATACATCCTCTTCCGGAAGGATCGCGTCAGATGCTCGAGGGGCGCCCGGCTCTTGAAGAGCCACAAGATCAGAGAGAGATCGGCCACAAATCGAGTCGTCGCCACCTGCTGCAATTCAGCCATGTTCCTCAACTTCGATGACGGGAGGCATTGGGTTTCGATGTACCGGGCGCGGGTTCAAGGAGATATCCCGCCCTTGCAGATGCGCATTTGCACAAAGTTCAAGCCCGAGAACGGCGATGTTCCGAGCGACGTGCCCAGTTACTCGACTTTCCCCCTAAAGTTTCTGGCGAAGCTCCTTGCTGCCCGGATTGCAATGCTGCTTCATCGATGAGCCTCGGTCGTGCGGGCGCATGTGTCCGCGGGCGGAAAAGGGGGCAAGACACCCAGGCGCTCGGCAAATCGCGTGGACACCTGACTGGCCGGGTTTGAATCGGCGCCAAAGTCGGTGGACACCTCCTCATCACTGGCCGGATTTGCTGCGAGCCGGCGTCGGCGCGGCCCTCGGACCTCGATCCCAGCCGCTTTCAGGTAGCCGTTGATCGGAGAATCTGATCGAGGAGTCCTCGTGGTAGTGTTCACGGTGCGACAGCCAGGAGACGTGGTGCGCCTCATCAGTGCGCGTCCAGCCCGCAGGAAGGAGCGCAGGCAGTATGAAGAGAGCAAAAGACTTTCCAATTGAGCAGGCGCGTCGCGTGACCGCGCGTGAAGTGGAGGCGGCACGCAAGGCCATCGAAGAGAGGCTGGGGCGCAAGCGAGTCCGGCGGGGACGGCCACCGAAGGGGGACGAAAAGTACGCACCCTTCTCGATTCGCTTGCATCCTCGTGTGATCGCTTGGGCTAAGAAGGAAGCGAAGCGGCGCGGTTTGGGATACCAGACGGTGATCAACGAAGCGTTGATCAAGGCGACCGCGTAGATGCGTTCGGATTGAGATTGAAGCTGGCTCGTTGGAGAGGAGATTCATTCCATGCACATCCCTCGCTTCATGCGGCAGGTGAACCGGGTGTTCACCAATCCACTCCTGGGCACGTTCGCTTGGCTGGTTCCGCCGCTGGCCATTGTGCACCACGTCGGGCGCAAGAGCGGACGACCGTACCGCACACCGGTGGTCGCCTTCCCCAGCGCGGCCGGCTTCGTGATTCCCATGACCTACGGCCGTGATGTCGACTGGGCACGCAACCTCGTCGCTGCCGATGGTTGCGAAATCGTGCAAATGGGCCGGCGAACCAACTTGTGCAACCCGCGCATCGTCGGCTTCAAGGTTGCCGAGTCGCATCTTCCCGCCGCCGTGCGCCCCGTTCTACGCGCTGCGGATTTTCCCGGCTACGTTCTGCTCGACACCGCCACCGACAAATCGCGCCGCGCGGAGAAGTCATCGTCGCGTTCGAAACCGGCGCGCAACCGCTGACCATCACGCTGGTCGTGACACCCCGCGTGCGACAGGCTACTGTCGTCCGGCAACGAGGAGATGCCGAACGATGACTGCAGCGGAGCAAACGTTCGATCCCGCAACACTCGATCTCATCACCCCCGAACACTACGAACAGAACGGGTATCCGCACCCGGAGTGGACGTGGCTGCGGCGCCACGACCCGGTCTTCTGGTACGATCGCTCGAACGTCGATCCGTTTTGGGCGATCACCAAGCATGCCGACATCATCGCCATTGGCAAACAGCCGGAGCTGTTTCTCAATGCGCCGCGTCTCGCGGTGTTCACCAATGATCTACCGCCGCCGCCGGAAGGTCAGTCGCGGCACTTGCTCAACATGGACCCGCCGGATCACAACCGCTACCGCCGCATCAGCAGCGGATGGTTTACCCCGCGCGCCATCCGAGCCATGGACGGCAACATCGAACGCGTGACTCGTGAAGTGCTCGATGCCGCAGCCGAGAAGGAGGAGGGCGACTTCGTCCGCGACATCTCGGCGAAGATCACGATCGCGGTGATCGCGGAGATGCTCGGCGTGCCGCGGCCCGATTGGGATCTGCTGTTTCGCTGGACCAACGAGATCATCGCCCCACAAGATCCCGAGTTCCAGCACGGGGCCACACCCACCGAGACAATCGAACGCTCGCGCATAGAACTCTTCACCTACTTCCACGATCTTGCCACGCGGCGGCGCAGCCAACCGAGCGACGACATCGTGAGCGTCATCGCCAACGCTCAGATGAATGACGAGCCGCTGCCCCCGGTGGAGTTGCTCTCGTATTTCTTTCTCCTCGTCGTGGCCGGCAACGAGACCACTCGCAATGCGATGACCGGCGGGATGCTGGCTCTTCTCGATCACCCCGACGAATGGGAGAAACTCCGCCACGACCCCGCGCGGCTGGATGGCGCCGTCGAGGAGATCGTGCGGTGGACGACGCCGGTGATCCAGTTTGCGCGCACGGCGACGCGCGACACCGAGCTGCGCGGCAAGACGATCCGCACCGGTCAGTCGGTGTGCCTATTTTATGGCTCAGGCAACCGCGACGACGAGGTGTTCCAGGATCCTTTCACCTTCCGCATCGACCGCGAGCCCAATCCGCACATCGGTTTTGGCATGGGCGAGCACGTGTGCCTGGGCGCGCACCTCGCCCGCCTCGAACTTCGCCACGCCTTCGGACAGCTCCGCGCGCGACTCGAACGGTGCGAGCTCAGTGGCCCGGTTGCGCGCGTTCGTTCGAGTTTCGTCGGCGGGATTAAGCGCGCGCCGATGCGCTGGCGCATCGCGCCGGCTCATGCAGCGACGAGTTGACCTCGCTCATCCCATCGGCCCCTGATACACTTCCGCGAACCGCATCAGCAGCTCCATCGGGATCGCCAGGTTGGCGTCGCGGTCGGTCTTCACGCACACCACCGCCGGGCCCTTGGCGGCTTTGGCGCGGCGGAGGGCGGACTCAACGTCTTCGATCCGCTCGGCGTACTCGCCGTAACAGCCGAGACCTTCGGCGACACGATCCCAGCGCACTGTCCCTTGCTGGGTGCCGAACGTCTGGCCGTAGAGCATCTGCTCGTTCGGCTCCTCCATGGTCCATGAGCCTTCGGCGAAGACGATGGTCGTGATCTTCACGCCGTCGCGCGCCGCGGATTGCATCTCCATGAAGTTGAAACCGGCGGCGCCATCGCCGGTCACGCACACGACCTCGCGCTGCGATGCGCCGAGCTTCGCGCCGATGGCCGACGGAATGCCGGTGCCGAGCATGCCGAGTTCGAGAATGTTGTGGTACGAGCGCGGCTGCGTCGGCGGCAAACACGAGTGCGCCCACAGCGAGGTGTTGCCACCGTCGGCGGTATAGACCGCGTTCTTGCCGAAAACCGCGCCGACTGTTTGCAGCACGTGTGCCGGATGGATGCCGGGGCCCTTCCAACCCGCAATCGGCGCCAGCAGTTCATCCCACCAGGCCTGTGCCGCTTGTCGATAGCGCGCGAGGTCGGCGCCGTCGCGCGGACGCGCTTTCATGTTTCGCAGCAGTTGTACGAGTCCCTCGATGGTGTGCTTGGCGTCGGCGACGATGCCGAGCGCCAACGGTCGAGTAACACCCATGTTGCGCGCGTCGATGTCGATCTGGATGAGCCGCTGATGCGACGGATCGCCCCAGTACTTGTCGAACGGAAGGTCGAGATTGCCAAGCCGCGACGCGGCGACGAGCACGACATCGGCTTCCTGCTTCACCACATCCGCACCGCGCCCGAACCCGAAGATGTAGTTCGAATGATCGAGCGGGACGGCGGAGCGCCCGGCCATCGTGGTCATCACCGGACAGTTGAGCAACGTGACGAGTTCCAGCAGCGCGGCGTTGGCATCCGCGCGGTCGACGCCGGCGCCCGCGAGCACCAGCGGTCGCTGCGCATTGGCGAGCAGCTCGGCTGCTTGTCGCAGTTGAGCGTCGGACGCTTGTGGCCGCGGCGCACGGTAGGAATCCGGCGGCAAGACCGGCGCGCTCTGCTCCTCTCCTGTCGCGTACAACACGGGCGCCGGCAACTCGATGTGAACCGGGCCGGGTCGCCCCGTCCACATTTCGCGGAAAGCGATGCGCACCACTTCGGGGATTCGCTCCCACGACAAGATGGGTCCGCCCCACTTGACGCATGGCTTGAAAACATCGAGTTGATCCTGCCCTTGGAAGGTCGACGGCGGTGATGGATAGACGAGGCCGAGCCGGTGCTGCGAGGTGATCGCCACCACGGGCACGCCCTCGTGGCGTGCGGTGATGACACCGGGCAGCAAATTGGCGGAGCCGGGACCGGGGTTGCCGAGAACCGCGGCGACCTGTCCCGTCGTTTTGTAGAGTCCCTCCGCCATGTGCACTCCCGCCGCTTCGTGCCGAACCGGAAACAACCGGATCTCGTGCGCGGCGAGTTGGGCAAGGAGCGGATCGATCTCGGGTGACGGAAGTCCGAACACGAACTTCACCCCTTCGTTGGCGAGACAACGCGCGAGCAGTTCACCGCCGGTGATTGCGCTCATCGAATCCTCCCTGTCGGGCACTTGAAGAGCGCTGCGCTCCAGACCCGGCAGCATAGCGCTAGCGCTGGGGTCGTACCGCTGTCAATCGCTGCACAGCTAATGTAGGAGCCTAGCCAGTGTCCCGCTTTAGAAGATCGCAGAATATTCCCCACCTCTCGATGCTCCCCTGGCGGAAGAGTGTAGGGGCGATGCATGCATCGCCCTCCGTCTTCGTTGCAGCGGACACGTCGATAAGCGGGCGACGCATGCGTCGCCCCTACAGGGAGCGGGAAGTCTGGTGGGGAACAGATGGTGGCCTCGAGGTGAAATGAGAAGAGTCTGGCTTCTTCTTGCGCTCGCGGTTTCCGCGATCGCGCCGGCTACCGGCGCGGAGATCGCGTGTCCCGATACCGATGTCGGGCGCGTGGCGGTGGTCGCTGATGGCTTGCTCGTCGTCGCACCACAGATGCAAGGGCTGCAGCCCGACGACCTCCTGCTTCAACTGAACAGCCACGTGCTGCACAGTTGCAACGACCTCACGCAGGCGATGGCGGAGGCTCGCGACCGTCAACTCGCCTCGTTGTTGCTGATTCGCCGCCAGCAGGTGACACACGCGTTCGTGCTGCAACCGCCGCTCGCTGCGCCGCCCGCAGTGCCGCTCACGGCAGAAACCCTGGCCGACTCGATCGCAGCGACAGCGACCTCCCAACCCGCGCTCACGCCGCCGCCGGCTACGTTCACGCCGCCATCGATGACGCTCACGCCGGCGCCGCTCGCGCGCTCTGCTGTCGCGCTCGTGCGCGACATGCTGGTCCATCTTCGCGAACTCGGGCGGTCGATGCAGGCTAAGCTCCCGTTACCGTCGGCTCAACCGTGGGCACGCGAGGTGGGCGATCTGCGACAGGCGTATGAGCAGCATCAGGTCGAGCAGCCGGCGCTACGATTGGTAGAGCCGATCCTTGCCTACTACCAAACCATCGCCGAGATCCTCGTCTACAAGGAGCGGACCTTCCGCAACGCCGGCAACACTCGTTCCCAACCAGACGTTGTGCTGCCCTACAACAACGGCTCGCAAGTCAGTGGATGGTTGCAACGGTATCCGTTCTTGCAAGCCAGCGTGATCGCGCCGCCCGACACGGTGCTGGGCTTTGCGGAAGGCAGCGGACGCTGGTCGCCCGACCGCGCGGTCGCGCTGCTCGTCGAACGCGCGCTGGCAGATGGGGATGCACTGGCGCAGCGGTTGGATGCCACAAACTAACTCGTGACAGACACTTCGATGCACCAAGGAGGCGCCGATGAACGATCCCGCTCCGGACATTCGCGTTGAGGGACGGCTCGCCGGCCGAGTGGCGATTGTCGTCGGCGCCGGCTCGACGCCCGGTGAGACGATCGGCAACGGGCGCGCGACCGCGGTGCTGTTTGCGCGCGCCGGTGCGTCGGTGCTGCTCGTCGATCGCGAAGTCGAGCGCGCCGAGGAGACGCGCGCCATGATCACTGGCGAAGGCGGCAACGCCGCATCACACGCGGCTGACGTCACTCGCGAAGACGACTGCGCGCGCATGGCCGCCGCCTGCATCGAGCGCTTCGGCCGCATCGACGTGCTCCACAACAACGTCGGCATCGGCAGCCTCGGCGGTCCGGTCGAGTTGCCGCGCGAGCAATGGCAGCGGACGTTCGATACCAATTTGACCAGCATGTTCCTCGCCTGCAAGTGCGTGCTGCCACACATGGAGCAGCAAGGCCGGGGCGCGGTCATCAACATCTCGTCGCTGGCGGCGATTCGTCATACGCCGTACCCGATGCTCGCCTATCACGCGTCCAAAGCGGCGGTGAATGCCTTCACCGAAGCCGTCGCGCTGCAGTACGCCGGTCGTGGAGTGCGCGTGAACTGCATCATGCCCGGACTCATCGATACGCCGATGGCGATGCGCGGGTTGTCCACCGGGCTTGGCGTTTCGACCGAGGAGCTGCGGCAGCGCCGCAACGCGAGCGTGCCGATGGGACACATGGGCTCGGCGTGGGACGTCGCTCACGCCGCGCTGTTTCTTGCTTCCGACGAAGCGCGCTACATCACCGGCGTGTGTCTGCCCGTCGACGGCGGCCTGGCGTTGCGGTGACGCCCGCGCGCGGCCGCTTGGCGCTCGTCTTACTCGCGCCGCGCGTCGCTTTTGGTGTGAGTGAGCAGACGTAGGCGACGGACTTCTTGGCCCAATTCCGCAGCACCTTCGGGTCGGAGAGCAATGGCGGCGGCACCACGACGTACTCGCGCATCACTCTGCCCGGCATCGGCTCGAAGCCCTGTGCTTGGAAACGTTCCACAAACTGAATGCGATCGTCGTCCGCGAGGCGCATGATCATGCCGGCCTCGTGGAGTCCGACGCAGAGATAGCCGTTGGCGAAGATGCAGGCGTAGCCGAACATCTTGCGCGGCTCCGCGCCGGTAAGGTTGGTGATGACGCTGGCGAACGCATCGGCCGCTGCCTTCGGTGCCGGTTTCCATTTCTTCTTCATGTCGGTCGCAGCTCCTCTGGGTGCCAACGCAATCGTCAGGGAAAGTTAGCGTCGAGAGCTACGTCTTCGCGATCACCCGGTCGGCGTAGTCGCGAAGCAGATCGAGCTTCTGCGCCAGGGTCTGGGAATCGATTGCTTCGGTGTAGGGGTTGCGAAAGCCCACGATCACGTCGGTGACGCCAAGATCCTCCAGCCCGCGGATGCCGTCGACGGTGTACGCATCGAGCGAGATGGCGTGGATCTCGAACCGCTCGCGCTCGCGGCCGTATTCCTTGCGCAGATGGTTCAGGCGTTGGATCAATTGGGCGAGATCATCGCTGCCGGCGTGCATCCAGCCATCGGCGACGCTGGCCGCGCGCCGCAACGCCGGCTTGGCGTGTCCGCCGATGAGAATCGGGATCGGCGCTGTCGGCACCGGGCAGATTTTGATGCTGGGGACGTCATAGTGCCGTCCGTGAAACTCGAAGAAACCGCCCGCCGTCAGTCCGCGGATGATCGCGATCATCTCGTCCATGCGTTGGCCGCGCGAGTGCCAGTCTTGTCCGCACACCTGGAAGTCTTCGGGCCACGGACTGGTGCCAACGCCGAAGCCGAAGCGGTTGTTGCTCAGCACCGCGACCGAACTCACTGATTTCGCCACCAGCACCGGTTGACGAATCGGCAGCTTGACCACGAAGGTCGTGAAACGCAGGCGCGTAGTGACCGCCGCCAACGCGGAGATCAGCGAGAACGGCTCGATGAACGGCTTGTCTTCCAAGAAGTGCCGATCGCCGTCAGGCGTGTAGGGATACTTGCTGTCCGACACTTCCGGATAGCAGATGCTGTCCGGGACGATGAATCCACTCCACCCCGCTTCCTCCGCGGCTCTCGCCAGGGGCAGATAGTGGCTCGGATCGCACATCGACTCGGCATATGAGAAGCGCATCGTGGCGCGAACCTATCGCGTGGTGTTCCGGCTCGCAACGAGAGCTTCCGGCAAGCCCATTCAAAGCCGTTGACCGGTGGGATCGCCGGTGTACTCTCGGGCAGTAGTTTGTTTCCGGCGAGAACTTCATGAGTCCAATCTTCGACTCGCACGCGAGTAAGGGTTCCGGCCCCGCGCGGTTGGTGACGGCGGGGCAAGTAGCGCTCAACGTCGTGCTGCTGCTCGCGGGCGTGTGGCTGGCCTGGTCGGGGGTGCGGCTTGCGTATTTCCTGTTGGCGCTGATCCCGCTCGCGTTCGTTCCCTTTTCGTACGCACGCGTGCGCTTCCATCGCCTGATCGAGCAGCCGCTCGCGCAACCGTTGGTTTGGCTGCTGACGGTAACCGGCTTGCTGTTCGATACGATTATGGTGGCGCAACTGCTGAGCGCGCGGCAGATGCGGCCACCGGCGATCCTCTACGCGTTCGGGGTCACGTGGATCGGTGCGGTTTGGTTCAGCGCCCACGCGCTGTTGCTGCTCGGCTACGCGCTCGGCGGCCTGGCCCGCTTGGGAAGCCGGCCCATCCGGCGCGTATGGTCGCCAGTTCGGTCGGCGGTACCGCGCGCGGACGATGCGTGGATCGGGCGGCGGGAGCTGCTGCAAAAGGCCGGGCTGTTCGGCGCTGTGCTGCCGTTCGGCGTCTCGCTCTCCAGCGTGTCGCTGTCCTACGACTTTCAAGTTGAACAGCGGGAGATCGTGTTGCCCTTCTGGCCGGCGGCGCTTGATGGGCTACGGGTCGTACATTTGTCCGACATTCACGTCGGCGGAGCGATGGATCGACGGCGCGTGATGCAGGTGGCGGCGCTCACCAACGAGTGTCGTCCGGATCTCGTGCTCCACACCGGAGACTTCCTCACCCACCGCACCGGCGACTTCGATGCGCCGCTGTACGACGCGCTCGCGCGCATCCGCGCGCCGCACGGGCAGTGGGCCTGTTTCGGCAATCACGACTTCGATGATCCGCAACGTCTGGAGCGACGCCTGCGCGACTGCGGGGTGACCGTACTGCGCGATCGCGTCGCCGCGCTTTCGCTGCACGGTGCGCCGCTGGAGATTGCTGGGATCGACTTTCGGTTCGATCGTTCGCAGCGGGCGGCGGTGTCGGAAGGGATCATTAACGGCTGGGGACCGCGCGGTCGCGCACCGCGCATTCTGCTCGACCATGATCCCAGTACGTTCGCCGCGTTGCCCAACGCCTGCGCCGATCTCGTCCTCTCCGGGCACACCCACGGCGGACATATCGGCGTACAGTTCGATTCGTCGCACGCCATCACTGTGGTCGGCCTCGTGGGTCTTCCCGATCAGGGATTGTTCACGCGCGGCGACATGCGTCTCTACGTCACCCGCTGCGTCGGGTTCTACGGCTACCCGATGCGCATCGGCATCCCGCCGGAGATCGCGCTGCTCGTCCTGTGCTCACCGCAAAGTGTCTGACGCTCAGATCGTCAGACCGCCGTCGATCGAGACGATCGATCCGGTCATGTAGCGCGCTTCGTTCGAAGCCACGAAGGCGATCAGCGCGGCCACTTCATCCGGTTGCGCCATGCCCAGCGGCGACATCAGCTTGCGGATCGCCTTGGGGTCGGCATCGGGCGGGAGACGAAACGCCTGCTGCAACGGCGTCGCGATGCCACCGGGCGCGACGGCGTTCACTCGCACGCCGCGGTTCAGATACTCGTCGGCGAGGGCGCGAGTGAGTTGGATGACGCCACCTTTCGATGCGCAGTACGCCGCGCTGTACGGCTGACCCATGAGTCCGGCGTTCGACGCGATGTTGACGATGTTGCCGCCGTCGCCGAGCAGATGCGGGAGCACGGCTTGCGCCATGAGGAAGCTGCCGGTCAAGTTGACGCCGATGATGCGTGACCAGTCCTCGAACGGCATCTCGTGCGAGTTGGCAAACTTGCCGATGCCGGCGCAGTTCACCAACACTGACGGCCGACCGAGGTCGCTCGCCGCGGCGGCGACCGCCGCACGGACGGAGGTCGGCTCTGACACGTCAACGTGGTACGCGCCGCCGCTGGCACCGGTTTCGCGGATTGCCGCCGCGGTCTGCTGCGCTGCGTCGAGCGCCAAGTCGAGACACGCGACCGCGGCGCCTTCCGCGGCCAATCGAAGTGCGGTGGCGCGTCCGAGCCCGGAACCGGCGCCGGTGACAACGGCTGTTTGTCCTGTGAAGCGAGTCATGAGCAGGGCTGTTACTCCATCCTTCTTTGGAATCGAAAAAGTGCCGGGCGAAGCTAGCGCGCAGCGCGGCCCGCCGCAACGGCGTTGGCAATCGCGATCGAGTGTGGCAGGCATGGGCGCTCACGCATAGGAGGTGCGTCCCATGGTCGACCTACAAGCGATCGAAGCGATCAAGCGGCTCAAGTACCAGTACCTCCGCTGTCTCGACCTGAAGCAGTGGGACGCGATGGCCGAGTGTTTCACGGAGGATGCGACGGCCGCGTACGGCGACGGCAAGTACTCGTTTGCCAGCCGCGACCAGATCATGCAGTTCCTCCGCGACGCGCTCGGGCCGTGCGACAAGATCTCCAGCCACCGCGTGCAGCAGCCGGAGATCGACTTCACCAGCGCGACGACTGCCACCGGAGCGTGGGCCCTGGACGACATCGTCATCGACACCAAATCGAACACCGTCATTCGCGGCGCCGCGTTCTATCGCGACGAGTACGTCAAAATCGATGACGGGCAGTGGAAAATCAAATCGACCGGCTACCAGCGCCTGTTTGAAGAGCGATTCTCACGCAGCGACACGCCGAGTTGGCGGCTCACCGCGAACCGCTGGGCATCGCAGTGAGGGCGAAACGAGAGGCTGACGATCACGTGCTAGGTCGCCGTTGAATGAACGAGCGACAGCAGCGCTTCGTGTTCGATGACGTCGCGGAACTGTACGCGAGGCGGCGCCCGTCGTATCCATCGCAGCTCGTCGACGACCTGATTGCGATTGCGGGGTTGCGCGCGGGTTCACGCCTGCTCGAGATCGGCTGTGGGCCGGGAACTGCCAGCGCGTTGCTTGCCGGCCGTGGCTTCGAGTTGCTGTGTCTCGAGCCGGGCCCGCGGCTGGCTGACTTGGCGCGTCGCCGACTGCAGGACGATCCCCACGCGGTGGTCGTCACGACGACCTTCGAAGAGTGGTCGGTCGAAGCCGAGGTCTTCGATCTGGTCTATGCCGCTCAGTCGTTTCACTGGATCGACGCCAGCGTACGCCTCGTGAAGTCAGCGCAGGCACTCAAGCCAGGTGGCACTCTGGCGATCTTCGGCAACCGTCCGTTGCCGGGTGCCGCCGAGGTCGATGCCGATATCCAGAAGGCCTATGCCAAGCACGCGCCTCCGCTCGCCACGCGCGGCGATCTGAGTAATACGCGGGAGAACTTTGCGGCCATGCTTGAGCAGTCGCCGCTATTTCAACCCGCCCAGTGGCGGGAGTATCCGTGGTACATCGAGTACACGGCCGAGGCCTACGTTGAGCTGCTGCAGACCCACTCCGATCATCAGATGTTGCCCGTCGCGCAACGGACACAACTGCTCGAAGCGATTGGCGCAGCGATCATTCGCCATGGTGGGCGGTTGGCGATCGATCACGTTACGGTGCTGTGTTGGGCGCAGCGCAAGTAGATCCAGAAAGACTGCCGTCGACCATGGCCGCTCACCGCAAACGCATTTGAGGATGTCCGAGGTATGAAGCGGCTCGAGTACCAGTACCTCCGCTGTCTCGACCTGAAGCAGTGGGACGCGATGGCCGAGTGCCTCACGGAGGATGCGACGGCCGCATACGGCGACGGCAAGTAACGCCATCATTCGCGGCGCCGCATTCTATCGCGACGAGTACGTCAAGATCGGCGGACAGTGAAATAAATTGTCAAGATAGTACGGTCGCGGTATAGAGCGAGGCACCAGGGGGGCCAATCGGCGCGCGCTCTTCGGATGGGGAGATCGCGCGGCGTCCAGTCAGATGACGTCACCGTCGATCGACGAACTGTACGCAGAAGAAACCGCCGACATGGTCGCGGCGCGTCTGCCATCTATGTGTCTGGCGTTTGCCGGAGTGTTCAGCGCCGCGTGGCTGTTCGAGTACATCGCGCACCCCGAGCGCATGCGCTGGTACGCCATCGTCTTCGCCCTCGAACTCCTGGCGTGCGCAGCAGCGGTCGCGCTCACCCGTCGTCCAAGTGGCCGGCGCCATGGCGTGGCCGTCGTGGCCTCGACGTGCTGCGTGTTGTTCATGCTGATCGGGTCGTATCACGTGCTCTTGCGCGGCGAGACCGAGATTATGGCGCTTGCGCTGGTGTATCTCCTCACCGGCGTGACCGTCGGGATTCCCCTGGGCGGCTACGGGCAGCTGCCGATCGCGGTCGCCGCGGCGCTGGCCTACCTTGGCGCGGTATCATTGGGCGCGGTCAGTGTCACACCGGTACCGCTCACGGCGCTAGGGCTCGTATCGATCGGCGCGCTCACAGTGGCGGGCGCGACGTTTCTCGACCGCTACCGCTACGCGTCGTTTCGCCGCACGGAGGAGTTGCGCCATGCGAACGTGGCGTTGGCGCACGCCAATGAAGCGAAGAACCTTTTCCTCGCCAACGTCTCGCACGAACTGCGCACCCCGCTCAATGTCATCCTGGGCTACGCACAGTTGATACTCGACGACGGCTTCGGGCCGCTGTCCGACGGCATGCGGCAGCCACTGGAGCGAATGGTGGCGAGTTCGCAGACGCTGGTGTACCTGATCAGCGACCTCCTCGACTTGTCACGGATTGAGGCCGGACGGCTGAGTGTCAACTTGGAACCGGTCGCGTTGGCGCCGCTGTTCGCCGAGTTGAGCACGATGATGGCCCAGTCCATCGCGCACAAGCCGGTGCGTTTCATCGCGGAAGATCCCGACGGATTGATCGTCACAGCGGACCACGACCGATTGCGACAAGTGTTGGTCAATCTCTTGTCCAACGCGGCGAAGTTCACCACCCGTGGTGAGATTCGACTGCGCGCCACGGTCAGCAATGGGACGATACGCATCGAAGTCGTCGACACCGGCGTTGGCATCGCCGCCGCCGATCTCCCGCACCTGTTCGAGCCCTTTCATCGCGCCAGCAATGCCAAGGAGTTCGGTGGGGTCGGCATTGGTCTCTCGATCTCCGTGCGGCTGGCCCGCGCGATGGGCGGTGACATCGCGGTGGAGAGCGCACCGAGCAGTGGATCGTGCTTCAGTGTGAAGTTGCACGCTGGATAGCGGCCATGGCGTCCCGCGTCACCCCTTCAGACGCCGCAACGGTGGGCTCGCTTTAGCCGGCCGCTTGCGCAGGCGGCCCACTCGACTTTCGAGCAACGCGTCGGCTTGCGCCAGCAGCGCATGATTGTTTGTGTACTTCTCGATCATGTAGCTGAGATCACCGAGGTCGTGAATCAAGAGCTGCACTGCCCGCTCACGTTCAGCCTCACCCTTCAGTGAGTGCAAGAGATCCAGTACGACGTCCTCGATCTCCGAGCTCTCGATTTCGACCGAGATCTCGAAGGCTCGCTCAAGCGAAATCCCGCTGCGGACCTCGCGATGGAAGCGATCAAGCAGGCGCCCGAGATGCTGCACGCGCTTGGGTGTCAGCCCGATGCTGGCTGGCATGGCGTGGCGCGCGCCTTCGAGCAGCCCCGACACCAACGCCAACGCGCCAAAGTGGCGCGACTCATGTTGCGCCATATCGAACCAAAACCGCCGCAACGGCTCGGGACGGTCGAACTGGCTCTCGAACAGACAGTAGAGCTGCATCGTGCGGCGCTCGAGTTCCATGGCCGCGTCGATCAGGCGTTGCAATCCCGTGGATGAGGGCATGACTCAAGCCGCGGTGGACGACCGGATGGAGAACGAGCCAGACACCTTGCCTACCTAGCGAAGCTGAAGAAGGAGAGTCAACCGCGCGGGCTAGCGTATTTTGAGGCGGGGGCACGCATCGCAGACAACCTGTCCCCGCGAACGGCGCCACTTACCGCGCGCCGGTCGGTTGCGCCCGCGCGGCGATGCGGATAGGTAGGAGCAGGTGCGGGACAACGAAATTCAACGGCTGGCGCAGATCACTGCGCGCGGGCTTTGTGCGCACGGGTTCATTCAGGCGAAGGGGGACCAGGGGCGCATCGCCAGCCGCATCAGCGAGATCATCGCCAAGAGCTTCGCCGACGAGGCGGCCTTGATCGCCGAGGCCGAGCGGTTGGCCGCCACCCACGCACGCCAAATGGTCGGCATGGACCGTGAACGCATCGTGCGTGGCATCCTCGAACGGTTGGCCCGTGAGCGCGACTTCCCGTTGTGATGAAGAAGTTGAGTGAAGCCCGCGTCTCATTTCTCGCCCACGAGATCCTCCGAGCCTTGCGCAGCGAGGGGTTGGTGGAGGTCGAGCATGAACGGCTGGCCCTGGCCGATTTGAAGCAATTGCTGAATCAGGAGGATGAACTCTCCGAGCGCATCGATGCCACGGTTCGGCAGAAGATTGGTACGCTGTCGCGCAAGATCCCGCCCGGTAGTCGCGAGTGGGATGTGCTCTACCGCCAGTACTGGGAGCAGGAACTGCGCAAGATCAGACCGTAGCACCCCTTGACAGTGGGGCGCGGGTGGTTAATCTTCCGCCGGTTTTCTACCGCGGCGTTGCTGCGGTCGCAAATCATTGGCTTAAATTCGGATTGCACCACCAGGAGGAAAGGAGAGAACCATGAAGATTCGGCCACTGCAGGATCGCGTCATCGTCAAGCGAATCGCCGAGGAAGAGAAAACCAAGGGCGGCATCATCATCCCCGACACGGCGAAGGAGAAGCCCCAGGAAGGCAAAATCATTGCCGCGGGCAAGGGGAAAGTCTCAGACGAGGGCAAAGTCATCCCTCTCGAGGTCAAGGTCGGCGACAAGATCCTGTTCGGAAAGTACTCCGGCGCTGAGATCAAACTGAACGGCGAAGAGCACCTCATCATGCGCGAGGAAGACATCCTCGGTATCGTTGAAGCCTAGCCCGCACCGACAATCACGAACAAAGAGGAGGCTCCACCATGCCCGCAAAGATTCTGAAATTCGGCCAAGAGGCCCGCGACCGCATTCTGCGCGGCGTCAACGCGCTCGCTGACGCGGTGACCGTCACACTCGGCCCCAAGGGTCGCAACGTCGTACTCGAAAAGTCATTCGGCGCCCCCAACATCACCAAGGATGGCGTTACCGTCGCCAAGGAAATTGAGCTCGAAGACAAATTCGAGAACATGGGCGCCCAGATGGTGAAGGAAGTCGCCAGCAAGACCTCTGATGTCGCCGGCGACGGCACCACGACCGCAACCGTGTTGGCCCGCTCGATCTATTCCGAAGGCGCTAAGATGGTGGCTGCGGGTCACGACCCGATGAGCATCAAGCGCGGCATCGACAAGGCCGTGCAAGCCGTGATCGCGGAACTCAAGAGCCTGTCCAAGCCCACCCGAGATCAGAAGGAAATCGCTCAGGTCGGGACCATCTCGGCCAACAACGACAGCACCATCGGTGAGATCATCGCCGAGGCCATGAGCAAGGTCGGCAAAGAAGGCGTGATCACGGTCGAAGAGGCCAAGAGCCTGGAGACTGCGCTCGACGTCGTCGAAGGCATGCAGTTCGATCGCGGCTACCTGTCGCCGTACTTCGTGACCGATCCGGAAAAGATGGAAGCCGTCCTCGAAGACGCCTACATCCTGATCAACGAGAAGAAGATCTCGGCGATGAAGGACCTGCTGCCGGTGCTGGAAGCCATCGCCCGCACGGGCAAGCCCTTCCTCCTGGTCGCTGAGGACATCGAGGGCGAAGCGCTCGCTACGCTCGTGGTCAACAAGATTCGCGGCACGTTGCACTGCGTCGCGGTCAAGGCCCCCGGCTTTGGCGATCGACGCAAGGCGATGCTCGAAGACATCGCCACTCTCACCGGCGGCAAAGTGATCGCCGAAGAGCTTGGCATCAAGCTGGAGAACGTCACCCTCAACGACCTCGGGCGCGCCAAGCGTATCGTGATCGACAAGGACAACAGCACCATCGTCGATGGGGCCGGCAAGAAGGCGGACATCGAAGGCCGGATCAAGCAGATTCGCGCCCAGGTCGAGGAGACCACCTCGGACTACGATCGCGAGAAACTGCAAGAGCGGCTGGCGAAGCTCGTCGGCGGCGTCGCCGTGATTCGCGTCGGCGCGGCCACGGAAATCGAAATGAAGGAAAAGAAAGCGCGCGTCGAGGATGCGTTGCACGCCACCCGCGCCGCAGTCGAGGAAGGTATCGTCCCCGGTGGTGGCGTAGCGTTGGTCCGCTGCATCGCCGCGCTCGAGAAGGTGAAGGTGCGCGATGAAGAGCAGGTCGGCATCAACATCGTGCGCCGATCGCTGGAAGATCCCCTGCGCTGGATCGCCAACAACGCGGGCTGGGAAGGCTCGATCGTGCTCGACAAGGTGAAGAACAACAAGGGCGCGTTCGGCTTCAACGCGGCCAGCGAAGAGTTCGAGGACTTGATGAAGGCTGGGATCGTCGATCCCACCAAGGTGGTGCGTACCGCACTGCAGAACGCCGCATCGGTGGCCGGTCTGCTGCTCACCACCGAGGCGATGATCGCCGAGAAGCCGGAAGAGAAGGGCGCCGGTCCCTCGATGCCGCCAGGTGGTGGTATGGGTGGCATGGGCGGCATGATGTAAGTCGCTCCCCGGAGCGTGCAACAACAAAAGGGCGTCCGCGCACAGCGCGGGCGCCCTTTTGCTTTTCTCGAACCGCTTGGCTTGATCAGCGAGTGCTGCGGTTCGCGATCTCCGCAAGTGACAGCGCGCGATTATACGCTTGGAAATCGCTCATCGTGCCGCGCGCGCCGGGACCGCCGCCGGGGTGATCGGACCCGATGTAGAGCGGCCCATTCGGCGGGATGAAATTTCCGTAGTACGGGCTTTGACCGGCCAATCGCCCATCGACGTATAGAGACGCCAACTTCTGCCCCGTCGTTGGATCCTCGCCCCACGTCGCCGTCACCGTGTGCTCTTCACCCGGTTGCCAGCGAATCGGGATGCCCGCACCGCTCTCGTGCCCGGTGTCGTCGGCGAGCAAGAAGCGCAGATACTGTCCGTTCTTGGTGATTTGCAGTCGATTGTCCCACTCATTCGGTGTGCGCAGCTGCGCCAAGGACGCATCGGTCTCTTCCGCTCCCGACCAATCGGGTTGAATCTTGAACGAAATCGTTCCGGCCTCGCCCGTCAGGCCACCGGCATTCGGCACGGTGAATTGCGCGTCCTCGGAGAACTTGGTGCCCTGCCCATCAAACGCGATGCCCTCAGCCAACGTGGCTTGATCGCCCTTGTCCGGCTGAACCGAGTTGTCGAACGACAACGCCAGCACCGGCCCGTTCTCATCTTGGTTCTGCTTCTCGTCCTTGACTTGCTTGCCCGGGCCGCCTGCCGACGGCACCAACGCGATCGATTCATCGGTCCCACCGCCTGCCGGGCTGCTCGGCTTCTCGAATAGCGCCGGCCCAACAACCGGTGCAGTCACGCTAATCGAATTGCCGGCGGAGATCGGTGCCGAGCTTCCACTCACGCCGACGCTCCCTCGCGCGCGGCTCCCGACGCTGCCTACCGTGGCGCTGCCGCGCTCACTCGGTTCGGTCGCGTCGCCAGTCGATCCAGAAACAGCCGCACCGGCACCGCGGGCGCCGCCGACAGCGGCCGCACCAGCCGGTGCATCGAAGTGGCCCGGCGAACCAGCATCAGCGCCTTCCGGATAGTCGACCAATCCACCACGCTTGGCGATGGCCTTGCCAGCCAACGCGGCCATTCGATTGCGGGCGACAGCCGGTTCCTCGGCATCACTGCCGCGAAATCGCTGCACCACCACGCCGACAGTCACCAGCAAACACGCCCCGGCAACGAGGGCTACCCATGGTCTTGTCATCGTTCAGCTCGTACCTGCGTGGATGGTGATATGAGCCGGCGTGACTGTCAACACCTCGATGACATTTGGGCAAACCCCCGAGCTGGCCTCCGTGGGCGTCCGCTGCTACGAACTCGGTCATGCGCATCACTTCCGCTCGGTTTCTGAGTGCCGCGAGCGGTACGAATCATCTGCCGCGGCATGCCTGGCCCGAGATTGCGTTCGCTGGCCGGTCGAATGTCGGCAAGTCGTCGCTGCTCAACCGACTGGTCGGACAGCACAAACTCGCGCGAGTCAGCAAGACCCCGGGGCGGACGCAGCAACTGAATTTTTTTGTCTTGAATGAAGCGGTGGTCTTCGTCGACTTGCCGGGCTACGGCTTCGCTCGCGTCCCGCTCGCCGTGAAGCAGCAGTGGGGTCAATTGGTCGAATCGTATCTGACCGATCGGCGGGCATTGTCAGCCGTGGTTGTCATCATCGATGTCCGACGCGGAATCGAAGCGGACGATCAGCAACTGCTCGATTTTCTCGCGGTGCAGGACATTCCAACCCTGCTCGTCGTCACCAAAGCCGACAAGCTCAACCGCGGCGACCTGACGCGGCAGACGGCGGCGTTACACGCGCGCGCGGGGTACCCGCTCTGCATCGTCTCGTCTCACACCGGCGCGGGCATCGACCAGCTCTGGGCTGCGATCGAAGCGAGGCTGGGCGCTCGGAAGCGAGCGCGATGATCTTCTCGCAGTCCAGCGTACCGGCAGCTTTCGCGTGCCAGTTGCATATAGTAGGTTTCGCGCGATGACGGCGCACGGCTTGATCAGCGTGATCATTCCGACCTTCAATCGACACGCGTTGGTGCGTGAAGCAGTTCGATCCGTGCTCGCCCAGCGCGGCGACCAGACGATTGAACTGACCATTGAAGTGATCGTCGTCGACGACGGATCGGACGATGGGACTGAAGCCGCGCTTGCCCCGTTCGCGGATCGCGTGCGCTACCTGTGGCAACCCAACCGCGGCGTCGCCGCGGCACGCAACACCGGCGCTCGCAGTTCGACCGGTGAGTGGCTGGCGTTTCTCGACTCGGACGATCTGTGGTTGCCCGACAAACTCGCTGCCCAGATCGCTTTCATACGCGCGCATCCGCACACGCGTATCTGCCAGACCGGAGAGATTTGGATTCGCAACGGCGTGCGCGTCAATCCACCCCAACATCATCGCATCCCCGACGGCAACATCTTCCTGCCCAGCCTGCGGCGCTGCTTGATCAGCGCCTCCGCGGTCATGATGCGCCGCGACCTGTTCGAAGCCGCCGGCGGCTTCGACGAGAGTCTGCCCGCGTGTGAGGACTATGATTTGTGGCTGCGGATCGCGCGCGACACTCCGGTCGCGCTCCTCGATCAGCCGCTCGTGATCAAACGCCGCGGCTACCCCGATCAACTATCGCAACGATACTGGGGCATGGATCGCTTTCGCGTGCAGGCTCTGCGCAAACTGCTCGCAGATCCCGCCCTCGATGGCGCGCGCCGTGCCGCCGTTGCCGCCGTCTTCGCGGAGAAATGCGCCATCCTCGCCAACGGCGCCAGCAAGCGGGGGCAGCCAAACAACGCCGCCCACTATCGTGACCTTGCCGCGCATGCCTGATCACGCGACCACGGCCGCCGTGCACGCCTATGCGGCGGCGCGCCGCTTCTCGACCGCGACGCGCGAGCGCTGGCTACGGCTCGCGTCCAGCGATCAAGCCGCGTTGCTGCGGCTCGCTGAACAACTGCGCCTGGGCGAAAACCAGTTCCGCGATTTTCTCGATTGCAGCGAAGATATCGCCGGACGTGACGGTTGCACAATCGGCGAGGTGTGGGCACGCGAGCCGATGGTGACCACCCTGGCGCGTGATCTCGGACGTAACCAGATGATCGCCGCGCTGCGGGCCGCGCTGCGTCCGTTGCGTTTTCCCCAACTCGCCGCGGCCGACGCGCGGTTGGCCGAACTCGTGCGCCAGCTCAACTTGCCCGCGGGGGTACGCCTGCAGTTCCCACTCCAGCTGGAAGGCGACGAAGTTCGCGTCGAGCTGCGCGCCAACAGCGCCGCGGCGCTGCGCGAGTGCGCCGCCGCCGTGCAACGCGCGCTCGACAGTCCGGCGCTGGACGACGTCTTCCGTACGTTGGAGCACGCACTGTGACGCCGTGGCGCCCTGAACAGATCTGGATTGCACCCGGCGAAGAAGACACGCCGATTGCCCGGCGGGTACGCGCTGCGCTGCCGGATGTCCCGTGCGTCACCGCCGAAGTCGGCGAATCGGCCGCGGCGGATCGCTTCGCGGCCGGCAAGCGACGCCTCGTCCTGCAGCGCCATCGCGGTAGTTGGCTGCAGCACTGTCCGGCCGGAACCGCCGGGCTGGTCTGCTGCAACTACTTGGTGGTGAACTTCGCGTCGAACTGTCCCTACGATTGCAGCTACTGCTTCCTGCAGGAGTACATCGCCAACAATCCCGCGATCAAGGCGTTCACCAACATCGACGATGGCCTCGCCGAAATCGCCACGGTGCTGCGCGCGCACCCGCAACGCGACTTCCGTATCGGCACCGGCGAGCTGGCCGACAGCCTCGCGCTCGATCCGATCACTGGCCTGACGAGCGACCTGGTCCCGTTCTTCGCCGCACATCGCAACGTCACGCTCGAATTGAAAACCAAGAGCGACTGCATCGACAATCTGCTCCGACTCGATCCGCAAGACCGCGTCGTGGTGTCGTGGTCGGTGAACGCGCCGACGATCTGCTCCAACGACGAAGCCGGCACGGCATCGTTGAGCGAACGCATCGCCGCCGCGCGCCGCGTGCAGGCCGCCGGCTATCGCGTGGGGTTTCACTTCGATCCGCTCATCGAACATCCCGGTTGGGCCGAAGGCTATCGCGAAACGGTGGCAATGATCGCCGCCGTCGTCGATCCGCGCCGCATCGCGTGGATTAGTTTAGGAAGCCTACGCCTCTCGCCCGGTCTCCGCACGGCCATGCGGGCCCGACCAACAACGACACAGGTCTTAGGCGGCGAGTTGGTTCCGGGACCCGACGGCAAAGCGCGGGTGTGGCGCGGCTTGCGGATGCAGATGTATCGTACTGTCGAGGGCTATCTTCGCGAAGCGTTTCCGAACGTACCGAGCTACCTCTGCATGGAGCCCGCCAGCGTGTGGCAACAGGTGCGTGGGGAAGTACCCAGCGACCGCGAGGTCGCGCAGCGTTTAGTCGCAGGCGCGCTGTGAAAAAGCGTAAGCGCGCACCGGCGCGCCGCGCGAAGCGTCCGCAATCTACGGCGCGCTCCGCCTCCGGCGAGTCACGAGTCACGAGTCACGACTCACGACTCACGACTCACGACTCACGAATTGCCGGCGCCATCGGCGTATTCGATTCCGGCATCGGCGGGCTGACGGTGTTGCACGAGCTCATGCGTGAGCTGCCGCGCGAGCAATTCATCTACCTCGGCGACACCGGTCGCTATCCGTACGGCAGCAAGTCGCCCGAGACCGTCCGCCGTTACGCGGTCGAGAACACCGATTTTCTGATCGAGAAAGGCGTCAAGCTCTTGGTGGTGGCGTGCAACACCATGTCGTCGGTGGCGCTCGAGGCGATTGCCGAACGCGCGGCGGTCCCGGTGGTCGGCGTGATCGAGCCCGGCGCCGCCGAAGCGCTGCGCGTCACGCGCAACCGCCGCATCGGCGTCATCGGCACCGAAGCGACCATTGCCAGCGGCGCCTACACCCACGCGCTACAACACCTCGCCGAACGGTTCGCGGGTGACGTTGAGATCTACACCCGTGCCTGTCCGCTGTTCGTCCACCTGGCCGAAGAGGGCTGGGTCGACAACGAGATCGCGCGCAGCGCCGCGCGCCGCTATCTCGGCAGCTTGCGCCAGAGCGGCATCGACACACTAGTGCTGGGTTGCACGCACTATCCGCTGCTTCGCGCCGTGATCGGCGAGGTGATGGGGCCGAAGGTGCAACTCGTCGATTCAGCCAGTTCGACCGCGCGCGCCACGCGCACGATGCTCACCCGCAAGCGCCTCGCGCGTCGCGCCGGTACTTGCGCGGTGAGTTTCTTCGTCACCGACGTACCCGACCGCTTCATCAAAGTCGGCCAACGTTTTCTCGGCGAACAAGTCGAGTCAGCGGTGCGCATCGAACGGTGACGCCAACAGTACGCGCTCGACTTCTTCACAAACTCCGAGCGATGCGCTCTTGCCCTCCCATGAACGGGCGCAGCACGTCGGGGATGACGATGCTGCCGTCAGCTTGCTGGTAGTTCTCCAACACCGCGATCATCAGGCGCGGCAGTGCGAGGGCGGAACCGTTGAGGGTGTGTACGAACTCCGGCTTGGCGTTCGCCGACGGGCGATAGCGGATGTTGGCGCGGCGCGCTTGGAAGTCAGTGCAGTTGCTGCACGAGCTGACTTCGAGCCATTCGTTGCACCCGGGCGCCCACAGTTCAATGTCGTACTTCTTCGCGGCAACGAATCCGAGATCGCCGGTGCAGATGTCGATGACGCGGTACGGGATCTCCAAGCGTTGGGCGACCGCGCAGGCGTGCTCCAGAATTTTATCGAGCGCAGCGGCGGAGTGCGCCGGCTCGACCAACTTGTAAAGTTCGACCTTGTCGAACTGGTGCCCGCGCTTGATGCCGCGCACGTCGCGTCCGGCCGACATTTTCTCGCGCCGAAAACACGGGCTGTAGGCGACATACGAGATCGGCAGCAGATCCTTCGCCAGTACCTCGTCGCGGTGCAGATTGGTCAGCGGAATTTCCGCCGTGCCGACCATGAAGAGATCGTCTTCCTCGTCGCGGTAGATGTTGTCAGCGAATTTCGGAAGCTGGCCCGCCCCGTACAGACATTCCTGTTTGACCAGCGCGGGCGGATAGATCTCGGCGTAGCCATGCGTGCGGGTGTGCAGCTCGAGCATCCACGCGATCAGCGCCCGTTGCAGCGCGGCGCCGGCACCGCGCAATACGTAAAAGCGTGAGCCGGAGATTTTCACTCCGCGATCGAAATCGATGATGCCGAGTTCGGGGCCCAATTCCCAATGCGGCTTGGGCGTGAAACCGAACTGCCGCGGTTCGCCGGCAGTGCGCAGCACCACGTTGGCGCCATCGTCGGCGCCCAGCGGCACACTGGGATCGGGCAGATTCGGAATGGCGAGCATCTGCTGATTGAATCGAGCCTCGACCGCTTCGAGTTCCGTCTCCAACCCCGCGATCCGCTCGCCCACCACGCGCATCTCGGCCTTGAGTCGATCGCGCTCCGCCGGTTGCTGCTTGCCGATTGTCCGCGAGGTCTCGCCACGCTGCGCGCGCAGCGTCTCCGTTTGCGTGATCAGCTCGCGCCGTCGCTTGTCGGCGGCGAGCAGATCATCGACCACAGAGGCAGTAACGCCGAGCTTGTGTAGCTCGGCTTTCACAAACTCCGTGCGTTCGCGGATGAGTCGGATATCGAGCATCGTGAGCGACCGCTTACCGCACCTGCCGCTTGGTCGCAACGCGGCAAACCAACCGCGCCCGCCGCGGCCGGCTACGACTCATGATCCAGATACCGCTTCACCAATCCTTGATATGCATCGATGCGGCGGTCGCGCAGGAACGGCCAGTGTTGGCGAGTCTCGGCGATGCGGGCGAGGTCGCACGGCACCAGCAGGATCTCCTCGCGGTCGTGGCTGGCGCGTGCGAGAATGCGGCCGAACGGATCGGCGACGAACGACGCGCCCCAGAACTCCAGTGTGCCTTCAGTACCGACGCGGTTGACGACCGCGACGAACACGCCGTTGGCGATCGCATGGCTGCGCTGAATCGTCTGCCACGCGTCGTGCTGGGCGACGCCGAACTCCTGCTTCTCGCTCTGATGCCAGGCAATCGCCGTCGGATAGCAGAGAATCTGTGCGCCGCGCAGCGCCGTCAGCCGCGCCGCTTCGGGGAACCACTGATCCCAACACACCAGCGTGCCGACCTGCGCGTGATGGGTGGCGAAGGATTGAAAACCGAGGTCGCCGGGCGTGAAGTAGAACTTTTCGTAGTAGAGCGGATCGTCGGGGATATGCATCTTGCGGTACAATCCGCGGATCGATCCGTCGACATCAATCACCACGGCCGTATTGTGGAACAGACCGGCGGCGCGGCGCTCGAAGACGGAGGCGACGATAGCGATCCGATGCGCGACGGCGAGCGGCGCCAGCGCGGCGGTCGTCGGACCGGGAATCGGCTCGGCCAGTTCGAAGTTGGCGTGCTCTTCGGTCTGACAGAAATAGCGCGAGCGGAACAGTTCGGGAAGGCACACGATCTGCGCTCCCTGCTTCGCCGCGGCTTCGACCCGTTCGACCGCGGTCCGCAAGTTCACCGCCGGATCTTCGGCGCAGCGCATCTGGATCAGCGCGATGACTACCTGGGTCGCGTCCTTCGTCGCCATCGCGGTGTACGTCTCACGTTTCAGGCGCGTCGGCAAGATGCGCCATGACTCACTGGTCGATCACTCGCCGCGTCAGCGTGACTGCCGCCGGGCCGCGCCGTTCGTCTTCCCACGCCACGTAGAGCACGCGCCCGCCGGGCGCGATCTCGTCCACCGCCAGCGTTGGGCGGTATTGGTTGCTCGGATCGCTGCCGCTGTCGTCGACGCGCTCGTCGGCCTCGAAGCTCTCGCCGCGATTGCGGCTGCGCGCGACGAAGATGTCGTTGTCGCCAAGACGGTTGTCTTGCCACGCGACGAACAGATCGTCGCCGCTGACGGCAATCATCGGCTGCCACTGATTGTTCGGCGTGTCGTGATCGGGATCGAAATGGTACGTCGCGCCATCGACCCGCTGGCTCGGACCGAAACTCCGCCCGCGCGTGTCGCTGCGCGCATAGCGGATCGCGGTGACGGGATCTTGTGCGCGGCGATCGGCCCACACGGCGTGCAGGGTCCCGTGGCGGTCGACCGCGACGGCGGGGTGGTCGTGGATGCGCTCGAGACCGACCGCGTCGTCGACGCGAACGTTCGCGGTGAAGCGCAGCCCGTGCAACGAACGCGCGGCGTAGATGTCCCAGTTGTAGTTGCGGAAGTCGGCCCACAGCACGTAGATCCAGCGGCCCCAGGCTGCCACCGTTGGCGCCCACTTGTTGTCGAGGCTCGCCGAGGACACCACCGGCTCACCAGCATCGACGCGCGCGCTGGACAGGAACGTGCGCCCCCCGTCGCGACTACGCGTCGCATAGATGTGTTCGAGCGGAATGTCTTCCGGCCCGTGGTCGCGCTCGTCGACCCAGGTCACAAACGGATCACCGCGATGGGTGAGCGCGATGGCCGGATTCCACTTGCCTGAGGTGTCACTGCCCGAATCCACCCGCACGTCGGGTGCGAGTTTGTGTCCCGTGGCGTCGAAGCGCGCGAGCTTGATGCGCCCGCAGGCGCGGTCGCCATCGCCACACAACTCCTGCCAGGTCGCCAACAGTTGAGTTCCGTCTGAGCGCAATGCCAGCGCGGGGCGCAGCTCCGTCACCGTGCCAGCAGAGTTGTCGCTGACGCGCGTTACGGCGACGGTCTCGCCCGCGTTCTCACTGATGCCGAGATAGATGTTGTCGCGCCCGGCGCGGTTGTCCTGCCAGACGACGTAGACGTGGCCGTCGCGCGCCGCGATACCGGGATGGCGTTGCTCGCCCGCGAGAGGTGGATCGACTGCCCGACTCGACGCGAAGGCCGTGGAGCTTCCGGGCTCTGGTATGCGTGCCGCTGGCGTGTCGCCGTCCGGCAGATCGAGATCGTGGCTGATGATCGATTCGCGGTAACCGTTCTCGCACACACCCGCCGCATTCGGCGCGGCGCACGCGACTCCCGACAGCGGCAGCAACTTGGTACCACTAGCAACCAGTTGCGCGCGGCGTTGCGCCAACGTAAGCCCCGACGTCGCGAGTCCTGGATCATCACGAACCCACGGCGCGACGGCGAGGAAGCCGCCATCGGCATTCTGGCCGATCCAAGGTGCCGTTGGGACCTCGTCCACGCTTGCTTTGCTGCGCTTGCCGATGATCGCGCCTTGACCGTCGAAGGTCACTTCGAACAGATTACCGATCAGGCACGGCGTCAGATTGTAAAGGGAGTTCGGATTGCGCTGCACCTGCGCGAAGCCGCCGGCCTTGAAGCCGTCGGGCGCCCACGGATCGGTCAAGAATCCCCATGTGTCGAACGCCTCGGCTTGAATGATCACGTTGGCGCGCCTAACGTCGTAGCGATCGTTGACGTCGATCATCCATGCGTCTTTCGAAATCACCGAGCCGAGCCGGCCGACGGGCGTGTCGAGCACGCCCAGGTCACTCACCGCGCCGTACGCCAGACCGAGCGGGTCCTGCTCGACCTCGGTGAGGTACGCCTTGTCGAGACTGCCGCGCAACACTCCGGCCGTTTGCGACGGGCTGCGCACGGTGTTGCCCGCGTCGTCGAGCACGAGCACTTCGCCATCGGGCGCAAAGACGAACAGGGTGTTGACGGCCTGCGGCGAGATCGCTTCGTACGCATACTCGCGCGTGGGATCCTCGGGATCGCGTAGCTGCGCCACCAGCGCCGGCTCGCTGGCCGCATCAACTCGGCGCGCCGGCGCGACGTTGATGCTGGCGGCGATGTGGACCTGGTAGGTCTGCGCGAGTTCGCGAAAGGTTTCGTAGAACGCGCGGTAGAGCGTGTCGGTTTCGGCGAGAAACAAGTAACGCAAGCCCGGCAGGTCGGGATAGCGTGTCTGGTAATATTGGATCAGCGGATCGTACGCGACGGTGAGCGAGATGAAGGCGGCGGTCGAGCCGCCGTTGGCCGCGGTCACGTGCCGCGCATTGGCGCCGCGGCGGCCGATCAGACCCGCGATCAGCCCGACGTCTTCCGGGAACACGACCAGCACCTCCGGTGGTGCCGCCGCGTCGTGCGGCTGGATGCGAGTCGCCACATCCGCGACATCGGCTTGGACAAGTTCACCACGGCGTGGATGAGCCGCGTCGAACAACGCCGCCATCTTGTCGCGGTAGTTGGCGTAGGTGTCCGCGTAGCGCAGCTCGATGCGCGGATTGACCACGAACACGCGAACGGAATGAGCGTGGACAGCAGGCGCGAGCGTGGCCACGACGGTTGCGACCAGCAGCGTACGGTGGGTGGCGCGTGAACGGATCGTCATGGAACTACACAATTGCCAGCGCATGCGCCGCCCGCTGCAGCGCCGGTGGCAGCGCCCCCGCGGCCCAGCGCCACTCGCTGACCGCATGCAGCAAGCGACGGCCGTCGCGCTCTAGCGTGTGCTCGCAACGAAAGCCGTCTGCGGCCACGTTGGTTACCCACACCAGATCGGTGAGCTGATCGCCGTACACAGCCGCATCGAAGTACTCGATGTCGTAGACGCGCGCGCGCAACAGCCCGTCGCTCGTGACCGGACTGAGCGTCCATCCATGCGCCGCCAGCGCGTCCCAGAGATCCTGTTCGAGATAGACGGCGTAGTGGGCGTTGTTGACATGGACGACCGAATCGATGGCGGCGAACTCGACGCGGCGCGCGGTACGGAACGCGTTCGGCGGCGGCAACGCTGGCTTCTGCGGGCGGCGCTCCTGCGCCACCACGCCGCCAGGCATCAAGCCGCGCTGCAATTCCTCGGGGGCACGCACCGGCTTGCCGCTGGCGGTGTCGACGTAGACCCAATCGCTCACGCCGCGGGCGATCAGCGTATCGTCGCCAATGCGGCGCAACTCGTACTCACGCCGCGAGCGTACACGCCGAATGTCCGACACCCACGTGTGGACGGCGAGCTCATCGCGGTAGATGGCCGGCGTCACATACTCCACGGTCGAGCGCCGGATCAGCCAAATGGTCCCGTGGTCGGCGTACCACTCGACATCGAAGCCTGCCGCCGCCGAGGCGTCCGACGCGGTCTGCTGCATGAAGCGCAGCACGGTGGCGGCCCCCAGTTCGCCGAAGGCGTTCACATCGTAGAGTTGCACGCGGTAGCGCGACACGTGACGGGGCATGTGGTGGTGTACCTGACGTGAATCCGGCTCGCGAGCAAGTCCCGGGCACCACCCCGCAAACGCTGCGGCAAATTCTTCGTTGCAATACTCCCGCAATTGCGATTAGTAGCGCAAGAGAAATTTTCTGCTCGTCGTCGTGCCCCACCCGAGTGTTTCATCCACTACTGCTTGCTCGCTGTCACCGTCACGACGCACCGCACTGCCTAGGATTCCCTCACTATGGATTTGCACCGGACAGACACCACGCCCGCCGTCGAGCCACGCCTCGCTGACGCCGAACATTTTCGGGCGCTGATTGAACATGCCTCCGACCTGATCGCCATCTTCAATGCCGACGGCTCCCTCCGCTACGCCAGCCCGTCGCACGAGCGCGTGCTTGGCTACCCGCCGGCGGAATTGGTTGGCCGCTCTGTGTTCGAGTTGGTTCACCCGGAAGATGTCGCCCGGGTGATCGCCACGTTCGCCGACCACGTGCAACACCCCGGGGTTGCGCCGTCGATCGAATTTCGTTTTCACCATCGCGATGGCTCGTGGCGCGTCGTGGAGGCGATCGGCAACAATCTCTTGACCGATCCCGGGGTCGGCAGCATCGTCGTCAACTCGCGCGACATCACCGAACGCAAGCAGGCCGAGCAAAAGACCGCGGCGCTGTTGGAAGTGGCGCGGACGATCAGCGGCACGCTCGAGATGAGCGAGCTGCTCGCCCGCGTCGAACGGCAAGCGGCGGCGGCGCTCACCTGCGACGCAGTGGCGACCTTCTACTGGGACGAGCGGCGGCGAGCGTTCCGCTTGGTGTCGCAGTTCGGCGTGCCGCCAACCCTGCTTCCTGACGCACAGGCGCTGCACCTGCCGAGCGACCCGTTTGGCGGACAGCTTCGCGGTGGTCGCGCGGTGGTCGTCAACGACGTGAGCGCCCACCCGTGGCTGGTCGGTAGTTTGTCCAACTGGCACGAGATGACCGCGCTGATCGCGGCACCGCTGGTGGTCCGTGGCCACATCCGCGGCGCCTTGGTCGCCATCGCCGCGACCACCGGTCGCTCGTTCGGCGCGGATCAGGTCGATCTCTGCGAAGGCATCGCCCGACAAGTGGCGGTGGCGATCGAGGCCGCCGACGCCTACCGCGCGCAGAAGGACGAAGCCCACGTTGCCAGCGCGCTGGCGCGCGTCGGCCGCGAGTTGATTTTTTCCGTCGACACGCCGGTGTTGCTCGATCGCCTCAGCCAGCTCACCGCGGAGGTGCTGGAGTGCGATTTCTCGCACACCTTCCTGTGGCAACCGGACGAGGGTGGCTACGCGCCGGTGGCGGGTTATGGCGATACGCCGGAGCAATGGGAATCGCTACGCGTGCTGCGGGTGCCACGCTCGCTGGTGGCGGGGTTGCTCGCGCACTTCGAGCAACAGGACGTGGCGCACGTGCTGGTGAACGAAGCGCAGGGCCTGGTCCCGGCGGGGTTGCTGGCGCAATACGGCGTGACCTGCGCGCTATACGCGGCGATTCGGCGCGGCAAGGATGTCATCGGCATTCTCTCCGCCGGCTATCGTCGATCGCGCGAGCCCTTCTCGCCGCCGCAGGAGCGCATCGCGGCCGGGATCGCCCAGATCGCGTCGTTGGCCCTGGCGAACGCCGGCCTGGTCGAAGAACTCGAGCGCGTGGGGCGCATCAAGTCGGACTTCGTGGCGACGATCTCACACGAGCTGCGTACCCCGCTGAATCTGATCATGGGCTACAACGACTTGCTGCTCGAAGGCGCCTTCGGTCAACACGTAGCGGAAGAAGTCGACGTCTTACGCCGCATCCATCGCAGCGCGCGCGAGTTGCTGGAGCTGATCAACACGACACTCGACCTGAGTCGTCTGGAATCCGGGCGGCTGACCGTGGAAACCACCCCGGTGGCGGTGACCCGCTTGATGGACGAGATCGAGACCGAGACGCAAGAGTTCCGCGACAAGCCGGGCCTGCAGTTCACCTGGCAGATCGCCCCGCGGTTGCCGCGGCTGCAGACCGATCCGCTGAAACTCAAAGTCGTGTTGAAGAACCTGATTGCCAACGCGGTGAAGTTCACCGACGAGGGCAGCATCACCGTGAGCGCGGTGCGCTGTGATCGCGGTGTCGAGTTCCGCGTGGCCGATACCGGCATCGGCATCGCCGCCGAAATGGTCGCGGTCATCTTCGAGCCGTTTCGCCAGGGCGACAGCTCCGACACGCGCCGCCACGGCGGCGTGGGGCTCGGCCTCTACATCGTGCGCCGCTTGCTCGATATCCTGGGCGGGACGATCGCGGTCGAGAGCACCGTCGGACACGGCTCGACGTTCCGCGTGTGGTTGCCGGCAGCAGCGCCGCGCAACCGGCGCGCCCGCTGACGACGCGTCCGCTTCAACTAGCCGCGGCGCGGCGCGCCGGTTCGGCTGGTCTGGGCGTGAAGCGCACGCGCATTTCTTTCACCCCGTTGATGAAGTTCGAGCGCAGGCGGCGCACCGGGCCGGCCAGTTCGATGTCGGGCAAGCGCCGCAGCAACTCCTCGAACACGACCTTGAGTTCAAGGCGCGCTAAATTTGCACCGAGGCAGAAGTGCTCGCCGATGCCAAATGACAGGTGTTCGTTGGGGCTGCGCGCGACGTCGAAGCGGTCGCCGTCGGGAAAGATGTCTTCGTCTCGATTGACGGACGGATACCACATCGCAACCTTCTGCCCGGCGGAGATCTTCACGCCACGAATCTCGGTGTCGCGCGTGGCGGTGCGACGGAAGTAGTTCACCGGCGGGCTGACGCGCAGGATCTCCTCGACCGCGCTCGGAATGAGCGAGGGATTAGCGAGCAGCCGGGCGCGCTGCTCCGGATGCTCCATCAACAACCGCATGCCGTGGGTGGTCACCGTGCGCGTGGTTTCGTTGCCCGCCACCATCAGCAGCAAGAAGAAGGAATTGAACTCGAGCTCGGGCAGCTTCTCGCCGTCGACGTCGGCGCTCACCAAAACCGTGGCAAGATCGTCCGCCGGGTGTTGCCGGGCGCGCTCACCGAGCTTGGCGGCGTAGAGGAACATCTCCGTGCCAGCGCGCTTGCCGTCCTCACGCGAGTGCTGAAACTCCGGATCATCGAATCCGATCATCAAGTTGCTGAGGTCGTAGATGTACTTCCGATCCTCGAGCGGCACTCCCATCATCTCGCAGATGACCTGCAAGGGCAGCTCGGCGGCGATGTCGGCGACGAAATCGCACTCGCCGCGCTCGGCGACGCGATCGATGATTTGGCGGGTCATGTCGCGAATGTGCGGTTCGAGCTTCTGGATCATGCGCGGCGTGAAGCCGCGGTTGACCAGGGCGCGGTACTTGACGTGCTGCGGTGGGTCCATGTTGAGCATCAGCGCCCGCAGACCCATCATGTCTTCCTCGGGTGGCGTGAAGATACTGGTGCCGCCGATCGTCGAGGAAAACAGATCCGGATTGCGCGAGATGAACTTGAGGTCGTCGTACTTGGTGATCACCCAGAAGCCAGGTTGTCCTGGCGGTTCCCGTTCTTCGTTCCACGACACCGGCGCTTCGGTGCGCAGGAGCTTGAAGTAGTCGTGCGGGACGCCGTCGCGGAAGGAGTCGGGATCGTTGAGATCGATGTCACCAGGCTTCATAACCACCACTCCCGAAGTGTTCGAACCAAACGACTAACAAGCGTTCGTTTATCACAGGGCCGACCGCGTACGAAAGGGGTGTCGTGTGAAGGTCGCGTAGGGGCGCATGGCGGTGCGCCCAGGGTGGGCAACGGTTCATCGAGTTTTCCCTGCGCCGCAAACTGTGCTCTGTACTCCGCCAACGCTGCGGAGGTGACTGGTGTCGATCGACGTGTCGGATCTGGAGGCGTTGCGTGCCGAGGCACGCCGCGTGTTACCGCAAGTCAACGGCGAATTGCATCTGGCCGGACTGGAGCAGCCGGTCTCGGTGATTCGCGATCACTGGGGGGTGGCGCACCTGTACGCGAAGACCACGCGCGATCTATTTTTCGCGCAGGGCTTCGTCCACGCGCAGGACCGGCTGTGGCAGATGGAATTGCGGCGCCGCATCTCGTCGGGTCGCCTGGCCGAAGTCTTCGGCCCCAGCGCGCTGCGCCGCGACGTGTTTGCGCGTACGCTGGGTTTCCAACGCGGCCTGGATCGGGAATGGACGACCTACGATGACGAGACGCGCGCGATCATCACCGCGTATGCAGCCGGCGTGAATGCGTGGATCGAGACCCATCGCGGTCGCTTGCCGCTCGAGTTCCAACTCGTCGGCTTCGAGCCCGAGCCGTGGCAGCCGCTGGACGTGCTGACGCGAGCCGTCGCCTACAACCAAGGCGGCATCTGGCCGCGCAAAGTGTTGCGCGCGCGCCTGATCGCGCGCTTGGGTGCGGAACGCACGCGCCAACTCATGCCGACCGATCCTGACATCGCAATCGAAGTACCGCCTGGGCTCGACTACGGCTGGATCGGCGCCGATGCGGTTGCCGATCATCTCGAATCGCTCGGCTATCCGCCCGACGACGAACTCGCGCAGCGCGGCCTCGATCTTGCCCCGGGCGCGCGCTGGTTCGGTACCCAAGGGGAGGCGGCCGGCGACAGCGCTGTGGGCTCCAACAACTGGACGGTCGATGGGTTCAAGTCGACGACCGGCAAGCCGCTGTTGGCCTCCGATCCCCATCTCGGCTTGGCGCATCCGTCGCACTGGTACGAGATGCATCTCGTCGGGCCGACGTACGATGGCCGGCGCTTCTACAACGTCACCGGCTGCTCGACGCCGGGACAACCGGGCATCGTCATCGGTCGCAACGCGCGGATCGCCTGGGGTCTCACCAATGCGTCGGCGGACGTCCAGGATCTCTACGTCGAAGAATTCGATCCGGGTGAATGGGCGCGCTACCGCACCGCAACGGGCTGGGCGCAAGCGACGGTGATCGAAGAGACGCTGCGCGTGCGCGGCGAAGCCGACCCGCATCGACATCCGGTGCGCGTCACCAAGCACGGCCCGATCGTCTACACATCAATGGACGGCCGCTATGGCCTCGCGCTGCGCTGGAGCGCTTACGAGCCGGGGTCGGTCTTCAATCAAATGCTCGCCATCAATCGCGCCGCAAACTGGGAAGAGTTCAGCGCGGCGTTGCGCGGCTGGGCGGCGCCGCCGATGAACTTTCTCTATGCCGATGTCGACGGTCACATCGGCCACGTCGCCGCCGGCGCCTATCCGATTCGGCGACACGGGGCCGGCCTGGTTCCGGTTCCGGGATGGAGCGACGACTACGAGTGGGACGGCTACGCGCCATTCGAACATTGCCCGCAGACGTTGGACTCGCCGGAGCATTTTCTCGCGACGGCGAACCAACGCACCACCAGCAAGAGCTCGCCGCATCCGGTTTCGCACGACTGGGATGCCGGCTTTCGAGCGGCGCGCATCAAGAGCGAATTGCACACGCGGCGCCGTTGGGCCGTCGCTGACGTGGCGGCGTTGCAGAGCGACGTGACATCGCTGCCGGCGCAGATGATGGTGCCGTACCTCGTGGCTGCGCTCGATGGCGAAACCAACCGCGACAGCACGCTCGCGCAGGACTTGCTGCGTGGATGGAACGGTGTGCTTAGCATCGACAGCGCCGCGGCGGCGCTATACGAAGTGATCCTGCATCGTTGGTTTGCCAACGCGTTTCGCGCGCAACTCGGCGATCTGTTTCCGCACTACATCGATCAGAGCAGCCATGTGTTGCAGGCGGCGCTGCGCTTGCTCGAACAGCCTGATCCCTTCTGGCTCGCAGCCGCTGCGGGCGCGGAGCAAGGCGACGCAACGACGCTGCGGGATCTCGTGTTGCGTCGCTGCGTCCGCGAAGCGGTCGCGGAGTTGCGCGAGCGGCTCGGCGATGATCCGCAGGCATGGCGGTGGGGTCGCTTACACTCGGTCCTCTTCATTCACGGCGCGGCGCGCACGCCGGAGTTGAAGCGGCTGTTTAACGTCGGCCCGTTCGAGATGCCCGGCGACGGCTTCACGCCCAACAACACCGGACAGAATTTCCGCTTCTCTTATCGTCAGGTGGCCGCCGCCTCGTATCGGCAGGTCGTCGACCTCGGCAATCCGGACGCCTCGCTGTCGATCCACACCATCGGCCAAAGCGGCCAACCCGAGAGCCCGCACTTCGGGGACTTCGCGCCATTGTGGGCACGCGGCGAGTATCACCCGATGCTGTTCACCCGCGCGGCCATCGATGCGGTGGCCGAGGCGACGTTGATGTTGCAGCCGCGTAGCTGAACGGATCGGAGGCCTCCACCCTAGCCCTCCTCCGTTCGCGGAAATGCTCACGGAGGAGGGAACTGGAACTTGGCGGGTGATGCGCGACCGCTGCGCACAAGGGTTCCCTCCTCTGCGGCATCACCCGCCGCGGAGGAGGGTTAGGGTGGAGGCCTCTTCACGAGCCGCGACACGTGACGACCGGACTCGCCAATCATCCTCGGATCGAGGCTACGGCCCCGGAACGATTTTGAAAACCTCGCCGCCGAGGTCGCAGATGTAGATCTCGCCACGCGCGTCTTCGCCAAAGGACGAAAGCAGATCGATCGATAGGCCGCCGCCGGGCGCGAGATCGGTTGTCCGATCTTGTTGGTTGGTGGCGACGCCACCCGCAACTTGGAAGGTCTTGATGAACGCGGTGCAGAAGTCGCCGTAAAAGTACGTCCCGCGGAGGTCGGGCATCGCGCAGCCGCGATACACGTAGCCGCCGGTGACCGCGCAGCCGATGCTGTCGCCGGGGCCGTGAGGATAGTCGAGGATCGGCTGCGTGAGTCCGGTCTGATCGCATCCGCTCGACGGATTGAAGCAGTGCCCGTTGCCCTCAACGGTGTTCCAGCCGTAGTTCACGCCGCCGGCGCTCCCGACTGGCTGGTAGTTCACTTCTTCAAAACTGTCTTGGCCGACGTCGGCGATGTAGAGATCACCGGTGAGGCGATCAAAGCTGTTCCGCCACGGATTGCGCAACCCGAGCGCCCAAATCTCCGGGCGCGCGGTCGGCGAACCGACGAACGGATTGCTCGGCGGAATCGCGTAGGGGGCGGCGCCATCGACATCGATGCGGAGCATCTTGCCGAGCAGCGTGGTGGAATTCTGTCCGTTGCCGAGCGGATCGCCGCCGCTGCCGCCATCACCGAGGGCGATGTAGAGATCGTTGTCCGGGCCGAAGGCGATGTGACCACCGTTGTGATTCGAGAAGGGTTGCGTGACTTGCAGGATGATGCGTTCGCTCGCGCTGTCTGCCAGGTCGGGATTGGCGCTGACGCGGTACTCTGACACAACAGTGTTGCCACTCGGGTCGGTGTAGTCGACGAAGAAGCGCCCGTTGGCAGCGTACTGCGGATGAAAGGCGACTCCGAGCAATCCACGCTCACCGCAGCAGGCGATCTGCGACGCCAGATTGAGGAACGGCGTCGCCAGCAGCGTGCCCCACTTGAGGATCTTGATCGCGCCACCCTGCTCGACGATGAAGATGCGGCTGACATCGCCGCGCGGAGCGGTCACGTACAGCGGGCTGTTCAAGCCACTCGCGACGCGCACGGCTTTGATCGCCGTGCCGGACACGGGCGATACACCGGCGCAGACGTCGCTGCACGTCGTCGATTCGAGCTGGCACGTTGCGGAACAGCCGTCACCGTTCACGAGGTTGCCATCGTCACACTGTTCGCCACTTTCGAGGAAGCCATTGCCACATGCCGACGTGTTGCACACGTGGCTGAACCCGCCGGTGGCGAGCGAGCTGTACGTCAGCCCGGCGCTGATGATGGCTTGCCGTCCGGTGCAATCGAGGCGGGCCGCGGTGCCGGCCGAGCAGGCGGCGTCGAGTCTGGTCGCGCGCAAGTCGAGTACCCGGTTACGCGGCGCGCACGAACGGCCAAGCGGGACGAACACCGTTAGGCACAGCCGCGCTTCGCGGATGAACGTCCAGAGGTAGTCGGCCGAGTCGCGCCCGCAGTTCTGTGCCTGCGCGCGCGACAGCGGAACCGACAGCAGCACTGCGGCCAGCAGCAGCCAAGTGATTCGTCGCATCGCCACCCCCATCGTGCTTCGCAGTCTAGCGACGCGATCAGGGTGACACAATCAAGTTTCTCACCGTGGCGGCAGGGCCGCGAACCACTCGAGGATGCGTATGTTCTCCGAGCGTGGATAGGTGTGCGACAGCTCCGGGAGTTCACGATATTCGAGCGCCGCGCCGGCAAGGTTGAGTCGGTCGCGGGCGAGCCGCGCGAGCTGCACCGGAAACAGAAAGTCGAGCGCGCCGTGGACGAGGTATATCGGCACGCCGCGCGCGCGGTCGAGGTTGCCGATCGCTTCGTTGGCCGGGTGCAGCACCCCGCACAGCGGCGCCAGCGCGCGATAGATCTCGGGATGAGCGAGACCGTACAGCAACGCAAAGGTCGCACCATCCGACAATCCCGTGAGCAAGATGCGATCGATCGCCACGTGGTAACGCTGGCTGAGCCAGGCGAGAATTTCGAGCAGGCCTTGATCTTCGACATCGCCCCAGGTGTCGGTCACTGCCGAGGGAGCGACCAATAGATATCCCAAACTGCGCGCCTCGCGCACCCAGGTCCACAAGAAGTCGCGGCCGTTGCCGGAACCCCCGTGCAGCGCGACGATCAGCGGCCACGCCCGCTCGGGCGTGTAGTGTTCCGGCACGTAGAGGGCGAAGCCACCGTGATGCCCGCCGGCGGAGACGTGGATGACGCCGGTTGCCAGCGCGCCGTCGTCGCCGCGCTGCGCCGGCCGATCGTCGACCGTCACGCCGGGAAGCTGAAAGTAGTCGGCAAAGGGCGTCAACGCGCGCCGAAAGAAGTAGAACCCCTCCTGCGCCTGGGCGACTTCGTGCAGCGCACCCAAAATGTGCGCGATGCGCAGCGTCGGCTCCACGGTCGGAAAGCTGGTGAACAACTCGCACGCCCGTTCCGCGTGCTGCAACGCTTCATCGACACCGCGGGCGAACGCCACCAGTGGATCCGGTGGTGGCGCAGCCGTCAACGCGGCTCGCGCCGAGCGCAGCGCGGCACGATGCACGCGCTCGGTCTCCGCCGCTAATTTCGCGGAGCGCTGCGGCGCGAGTTGTTCGGCGACGGTTTCCATCCACACGAGAAAGTCACGCGCCACTCGGCTCGCGTCGAGCACCGCACCCAAGTAGCGCGCCTCGTCGTCGGGGATGTCGCTCATCAATCGGCACCGTAGCGCAGTGTCAGTTACCAGGCCACATGGCCGCGATCCGCCACGATCGTTCAATCGAAAGTCTTGCGACGGTCTTGCGCCGCGTCGTCACGCGCGGCAAATGCTGGCACATGAAACTCTACCGCTTCGAGTACAGTTGCTACGCACGCAAGGCACAGATGGTGCTCGACCTACTCGGGTTGCGCTACGACATCGTCGAGGTCCCGTTCGGCGATCGCACTGAGTTGGCGACGCTGACTCACGGGTACATCCAGGTGCCGGTGTTGGTCGACGATCGTGGCGAGGTTATCGTCGACTCGCGCGCGATTTGCGAGACGCTGCTACAGGGCGAGTACGCCGAGCGGCTGGTGCCTTCGCCGTGGCAGGGACCGATTTGGGCGTATGCTGATTGGTGTGACGGGCCGCTGGAAGACGTGCTCTTCCGCATCGCGTCGCCCGGCATCCGGCGCTGGCTCACGCGCACGGCCGATCGCGCCCTGCTCACCTTCATCAAGGAACGCAAGTTCGGCAAGGGCTGCGTGGACGATTGGGAACGCGGCGCGGCGGATCTGATCGCCCGCGCGCGCGCGTTGCTCGCACCAACGGCGCAGACGCTGCGCCAGCAGCCGTTCATCTTCGGCCCGCGCGCCACGCTCGCCGACGCCGCCCTCTACGGCCTCTGTGCGATGCTGCGCGGCGCCGACGCGACGATGCCCGGCGCGCTGGCGCCCGAGTTGGCTCCATGGATGAGTCGAGTGGAGGACGCGCGCCCGGCGAAGTAGCCGGCGCCCGGCTTCAATGGGAATTGAAACTCTCGTTCGTTGCTCACCGATCGACGCTCAGTTGCGCCGACGCCGCGGCGCGATACAGTGACGCTCAAATGCGTTCGCGGGCTGTTGTCTCTGCCACACCCGTCCGCATCGGCGTCTCGTCGTGTCTGCTCGGCAACGCGGTTCGCTACGACGGCGGACACAAGCGCGATGCGTGGCTGGTCGACACGCTCGGCCGCTACGTCGAGTGGGTGCCCGTGTGTCCCGAAGTCGAGATCGGACTCGGCACGCCGCGGCCGACGTTGCGGCTCGAAGGGCGCGGCGACCATCTCCGCTTGATGATGCCGAGCACCGGCGGCGACTATACCGATGCGATGCGGCAATACGCGCAGGCGCGTGTCGCCGCGCTGGCGCGGCGCAAGCTGTGCGGCTACGTGTTGAAGAAGAACTCACCCAGTTGCGGCATGCAACGGGTGAAGGTGTACGGTGCCAAGACGAAGCCGAGGCGAATTGGTCGCGGCCTGTTCGCCGACGCGCTCCTGGGCCGTCTTCCGAACCTTCCGGTCGAAGAGGAAGGGCGGCTTAACGATCCCACTATTCGTGGCCACTTCATCGCGCGAGTGTTCGCGTACCATCGGGTACGGACGCTGTTCGCGGCACGGTGGACGCCGCGCGATCTGATCGCGTTTCACTCGGCGCATCGCTTGCAGCTGATGGTCCATGCGCCGGCGCGTTACCGCGCACTCGACCAACTGGTCGCCAACGCGAAGACCCTTTCACGCACTCTCGTTCGCACACGCTATGAAGCCGACTTCATGCGCGCGCTCGCGGTGCGCGCGACCACCGCTCGGCACGCCAACATGTTGCGGCATCTGGTTGACCAGTTCGGTTCGGAGCTCAACCCGATCGCCCGGCGCACACTGCTCCGGGTGATCGATGACTACAGTCGAGCGTTGATCTCGCTGGTGGTACCGCTCACACTCATTCGCGACTACATCCGACAATTCGGGGTGACATCGCTGTCGGCACAGACGTACCTCGCCCCGCACCCGATCGAGTTGCTTCATGAAGTCGCGGGCGCGCCACAGACCGGAGACGCGCGAGGTCTTGCGAGAAAGGCGGGTTTCGAACCATGAAACCGAAGCGAGTACGGATCGCGGTTGAGCCACTGTCGCGGACGCACGCGCGCTGGAAGAAGGCCTTGCGAGGAAAGGCCGTCTCCAGCGGCGCGGTGGTCACCGTTGCAAGCTGGGAGGTGCTGGGCAAGGTGCTGGCGGCCCGGCGACTGGAGATCTTGGCCCGCATCCCGGCGTTGCGGCCGAAATCGATCGCCGCGCTGGCGCGCAGCCTCAAGCGTGACTTCAAGAACGTCTACGCCGACGTCATGTTTCTCGCGGATCTTGGCTTGATCGAGCTGAAGGCAGAGGGTGGCCGCAAGGCGCTCACGCCGATTGTTCGTTTCAGCGGTATCGAAGTCGACTTGGGCGCTTCAGCGTGACCGGCGGTTCCGTCGCCGCCACGCTTTCACTAATTCCAATTTCAATGGCTGACCCCGTTGGTGGAGGTGAGCAGATGCGGCCGGTCACCCATCGCCGCCTGACACGCGTGAACTCCTCCGCGGCTGGCTCATGGCACGGTGCGGGCCAGTCGCACTTCAGTCTTCAAGAGTTGGAAGTCGTTAACTCGCTGCCGAGCCGTCAGGTATCCCCTGGCGGCTCTTTCTTGATCTGAGAAAGATTCACCAGAGCCAAAATCTCCCCTGCCTTCACTTTCCCTGGAAGCAGCGGGACCCCCGGCCTCGTCTCTTGAGAGTAATCTATCTCCAGCCCCGGCTCGACGCGCGCCAACTCTTCCACCGCCCAGGCATCGAGCATCTCGAAAAGCGCGGGTGCGTACGAGAGAAAATGAGTGAATGGGATGTCGTATCGTCCCTTGCCAAAAGCCCGCAGCTGCCGCGCATCCGTGAACTCCATCACGATCTTGTCTTCAGCAAGGATAGGCAGCGGCGTTCCAAAATGCGTCAGTTCTGTACGGACGTCATAGAAGTGGGGCAACCATTCCCACCGCTCGAAACCAAAGCCAGCAAAACGCTTGCTCTGATCGCGGAATCCCTGAGGCAGGCCATCGTGCAGGAGCCGGTTGATGCGCGCCACCAGCTCCAGCGCCGTATAGATCGCATTGAGGTACGCCTCGAGTGAGCAGATCACCGCCTGCGTTGCGTCGTAATCCCGCACATATCGCTCATCGTAGACGTCCTCCACCGCGCCCGCGATCGCCTCCCTCAGTTGACGTTGATGGTGGCGAACGCCCGCGAGTTTATTTTCCAGCGCCAGGCAGAGACCGAAGGTTCGCTGCGGTCGACTTGGAATAGATTCTCCGGGTGTGACCTTCACCAGATGTTGCGCCAGGAACGTCAAGACGTGGATTGGCCTTAGATGCTTCAGCCTCCCCTCAGCGACCGTGAGCTGATGAACCACCAACCACACTTCCCCACCTCCATGTGCCGGCAATTTCACAACCTTCATGTTGGACACCATCGCACACCTTGACTATACATGATAGCGTCCCTAATCATGCTCAACATGACTAGAGTAACTGTTGACCAACAAGAGATCCGGTACCTGCAGGCGACTGACGACCAGTTGCATGAAGTCGCTGCTCGTAACCGCTGGCGGGTGAAGGTGGCCCTTCGGGACGGAACAACCATCACCGGCTACCTTGCGGGCGTCAACACCGGCCGGACGCAAGACCAGCAAGGGCAGTGGGGGTACTACGGCGAAGCCACGATCCAGCAGGACAAGATCAACGTCCCAAGAACAGTTGACCGACTCGACATCGAAAGCGTCGAGGATCCTGCATGACGCACGACCTTCCCGTGCCGCAGTAACTTGCCCGCACCGGCTTCGACCAAGTCCCGGCCCTGATTGCCCGCGCCGCGTCGCGCTTCGTCGAGTTCTTCACCGCGAACTTTCCTCAACCCGAGCACTCGGCGTGCGTACGGTCGGGCCATCCGCGACTTCCTTTGTTGGTGTAATAGGCATCGTGTCCGCGACCATACGCACAGCAGCCCGACCGTCGTTGCCACCGTGTGTCGGCGACTGCTATGGCGATGGTCCTGTGACCGTCGACGAACTGGTGAGGGGCGTAGAGATCGCACTTGGATTGCTCCCGCTTGACGAGTGCCCGTCATTCGACGCCGACATGAGCCGCACCGTCACCGTCGACGAGCTGGTGACGGCGGTGAACAACGCGCTAAACGGGTGTGCAGAGCATGCCTCCGCTCGTCTTGAAAGCGCGCGGCGATTCCATTAGCCTTTGCGCACAATGACACGGAAGAAGCGGTTTCTCATTGGGGCCGCGTTGCTCGTCGGATCAGTTGCCTATTTGGTGTACGCTGGCGTGCGCGAAAGCTCGGTCTACTACCTCACCATCGAAGAATTTCTGGTCAAGAAGGAATCGCTCACCGGCGAAGGGGTGCGAGTTGCCGGACGCGTGCGCGCCGGCAGCATCGATAAGAAGACCACGACCGCCGGCACTGACTTGCGGTTTGTCCTCGGCGATTTTCAGAAGGAGGGCGGCGTGCCGGTGCAGTACACCGGCATTCTGCCGGACATGTTTGGCGAAGGGCGCGATGTGATCGTGGAAGGCAAGTATACGCGCGACGGCGTGCTGCGGGCGCAGACGGTGATGACGAGTTGCCCGTCGAAATACGAAGCCGAAGCCGGCAAGCCGCCCGCCGAGCGCAGCGCGGGTTGAAAGGCGGCGGATGATGGAAATCGGTGCCCTCGCCCTCGCTCTCGGATTGGTCCTCGCCGTGTACGCGGTGCTGATGTCGCTGGTCGGCGGCCTGCAGCGCCGCCGCGATCTGATCGCCAGCGCCGAACACGCCGCCTTCGCGGTCTGGGGCGTGACCGTGATCGCGGTCGCCGCTCTCCTGCACGCGCTCGTCATTCACGATTTCAACCTCGAGTACGTCGCCAGCTACTCCAGCAGCACGCTGCCCTGGAATTACACGATCACCGCGCTGTGGGGCGGGCAAAAGGGGTCGTTGCTGTTCTGGCTGCTCATCCTGAGCTCGATCTCGTCGATCGTGTTGCTGCAGAATCGCGATCGCAACCGCGACATGATGCCATACGTCACCGCGGTGTTGATGACGATCTGTGTGTTCTTCCTCATGCTGCTCAACTTCATCACGCCGCCGTTTGAACGGCTCGCGTTCACGCCGCACGAAGGGCGCGACCTCAACCCGCTACTGCAGAACTACTGGATGCAAATCCATCCGCCTTCGCTCTACACCGGCTACGTGAGCTGCGCGGTGCCGTTCGCTTTCGCCATTGCTGCACTGGTGACCGGCAAGCTCGGCGACAACTGGATCCGCACCACGCGCCGCTGGACGTTGTTCGCTTGGTTCTTTCTGAGCCTCGGCAATCTCTTCGGCGCCGAGTGGGCGTATTTGGTGCTCGGCTGGGGCGGATACTGGGCGTGGGACCCGGTCGAGAACGCCGCCTTCATGCCGTGGCTCACCTGCACCGCGTTCCTGCACTCGGTCATGATCCAGGAAAAGAAGGACATGCTGAAGGTGTGGAACATGGTGCTGGTGATGCTCACCTTTCTCCTCACCATCTTCGGCACGTTCCTCACTCGCAGTGGCGTGATCTCCTCGGTGCACTCGTTCACGCAGTCGGGCCTCGGACCGTTCTTCATCGGCTTCCTCGCCTTCATGGGCGTGATCTCGGTGGCGTTGCTGATCTGGCGGTTGCCGCTGCTCAAGAGCGAGAACGAACTCGACTCGCTGGTGTCGCGCGAGTCGGCGTTCCTGTTCAACAACCTGGTGCTCGTTGGGATCGCCTTCGCGGTATTTTGGGGCACGGTCTTCCCGGTGATCTCCGAGTGGGTCCGCGGCGTGAAGATCACCGTCGGGCCGCCGTTCTTCAACAAGGTCAACGCGCCGCTGGGGTTGATGCTGTTGTTCCTCACTGGTGTCGGGCCGCTGATCGCGTGGCGCCGCGCGGGTTGGAAGAGCATTCAACGCAATCTCTTACCGCCAATGGCGTTCGGCTTGGCGTGTGGGTTGGGGCTGGTGATCAGCGGTATGCGGTCGTACTGGGCGCTGGTGTCGTTTTCGATCGTGGCGTTCGTCCTGACCGGCATCGTGATGGAGTACTACCGCGGCGTGCGCGCGCGCCAAGCCGTGATGGGCGAGAACGCCGCGGTGGCGCTGCTGCACCTGATCGCCAAGAACCGCCGCCGCTACGGCGGCTACATCATCCACATCGGGATCGTGATGATGTTCGCCGCCATCACCGGTACGTCGGTGTTCAAACAAGAGCAGCAAGTCACTCTCAGCCAAGGGCAGACGCTCTCGATCGGCGGCTACACGCTGCGCTATGACGGCATCGAACAGGAGTCGACGCCGCACATCGCGTACCTGCGCGCCAAGGTCGCCGTGATGGACGGGCCGAAGCTGCTCGAAGTGCTCAAGCCCGAGAAGCGCTTCTACAAGAAGCCCGAGCAACCGACGACTGAAGTCGCGATCCGCTCGACGCTCGGCGCCGATCTCTACTTGGTGCTGGGCAGCTTCGACGACGACACGAAACTCGTCACACTGTTGGCGTACATCAATCCGTTGGTCAGCTTCCTGTGGTACGGCGGGATCGTAATCGCGTTCGGCACCGGCATCGTCATTTTGCCCGGCGGCGCGCGTGAGCCGGCGTACGCCGCCGCCCAGCTCGCCAAACAGGCGGTCACAGAGTGATTGCCTTCGTGCGTGTGGCGCTGGTCGGCGTCAGTTTGTCGCTCGTCGGGCTGAGCGCGGGAGCTGGCCTAGCGGCGCCGTCGCTCCAAGACGTCGAGGAGTCGCTCACCTGCCAGTGCGGGTGCGGCCTCACCGTTCATAGCTGCAACCATCTCCAGTGCGGCTCGGCGTTGCCGCTGCGGGCGGAGATCCGCGAGCAGATCACTGCGGGGAACGACAAGCCGGCGATCCTGGCGCACTTCATTGAACGGTACGGCGAGAAGATTCTCTCCTCGCCGACGACCAGCGGTTTCAATCTGACCGCATGGGTGACGCCGTTCGTGCTGCTCTCGTTGGGCGGGGCGTTCGTCGTCATCACCATCGTGCGCTGGACCCGACACCGCCCCGCTGCCGCCGCCGCACAACCAGCAGCAGCCGCGCCACCCGACGCGTACCAAGAGATTCTGGAACGCGAGCTGAAGGACTTCGATCGCTAGCGCGCACCGCTCTCCGTCTCCCGCGTATGGATCTCCTGCTCGCCGTCCTGCTGACCACCGCGGTCGCCGTCTTCGTTGCCTGGCCGTTCTTCGGCCGCGCGCGCAGCGCGAGTGACGACGACGTGCAGCTCAGCCCGCTCGATCGGCAAAAGCGCGAGGCCTACGCCGCCATCAAGGAAGCCGAGTTCGATCATCAGATGGGTAAGCTGACCGACGCCGACTTCGCCGCCTTGCGCGAGCGCTACATGCTGCAGGCGCTCACGGCGATCACGAGCATCGAGAAGGCGCGGGCAAAGTCGCCGACAGCGATCGGCAAGGGCGCCCCCGGACACAAGCCAACGCGCTTCGCCTACTGCCCGGGGTGCGGGCGCCACATACCCAACCGCGCGAATTTCTGCCCCGGCTGCGGCTATGCGCTCAAGCCGCTCAAAGAAGCGGTCGCCTGAACGTTGCGGCTTTGCACAAGGAGGCCCTCGATACGATCGCTACGCGATCTACTCGGGCAAACGGTAGTGGTCTCCCCCCAAAAGAAAACAACCGCTTCCCCGAGTAGCGGCACTGAGTAGAAGCCGAAGGCTTCGTATCGAAGGGCTGCGTATCGAGGGGGCCACCTTGGGCAAAGCCGCGTGGCGGACTCGGCGACTCAGCCGCCGAGAGCGGCCTTCACCTTCTTCAACGCGTCGATGTTCTTCTGCAACCCACTGACGTGGTCCTGCATCTCGACGATCGCCGTCCCCAGTTGAGTTGCCGAGCCGAGCGTGCCGCCGGACTCGCCGGCCTGCTTGAGCGCTTCCTTGCCGAGATCGCCCAACTGCGCGTCGGCGCGCCGCTGCGTCACCGAGCCACACAAAAACCCAGCCGTGAAGATGCTCGCAACAACAACCGTGCGCAGAGCGCGTCGCATCATGGTACGTTCCATCCTATCCTCCTCTGTCGGACGAATGTGCCGAGCACAGTCGTCGAATGGTTTCCGTTACCACCGGCCGCATGCACCAAGCAATGATCTTCTGTGCATGGTAGGGAAGGAACGGGCGACTGCACATGCATATCTTGATCATCGGCGGCACGCGCTTCGTCGGCTATCAACTCGTGTGGCGGCTACTCGCCGCGGGACAGCGGGTCACCATCCTCAATCGCGGACGCACACCCGACCCATTCGGTAATCACGAGCGCGGCAATTCGATTGAACGGCTCGTTGCCGATCGCACGACGCCAGATTTCGCGCGGGTGTTGGCCGGCCGCCGCTTCGACGCCGTGGTTGATTTCGCCGCCTACACGGCCGCCGACGCGCGCGGCGCCGTAGCAGCATTGAACGGCCGCGTCGAGCACTATGTTTTCATCAGCAGCGGTCAGGTCTACCTCGTACGCGCGGGCTGTCCGTGGCCAGCACGCGAGGCTGACTACGACGGCGCGCTGATCCCCGACCCGACAAATGATGAGGAGGATCACGCCAACTGGGTCTACGGCGTCGAAAAACGCGCGGCCGAAGACGTGCTGGCCAACGCGTGGGCCAGCGCACGCTTCCCGGCGACGCGTCTGCGCATTCCCATGGTCAACGGCGAACGCGATCACTTTCGCCGCACCGAGAGCTATCTGTGGCGGCTGCTCGATGGTGGTCCGATCATTCTCCCCGACGGCGGCACGCGGCCGATGCGTCATGTCTACAGCGGCGCCGTGGTGCAGGCGATCGGTGCGTTGCTCGGCAACGCGGCGACGTTCGGCGAGGCGTACAACTTGTCCCAGGACGAGACCCCGACGTTGGCGGAGATGGTGAGCGTGCTGGCCGAACTACTGGGCGCACGAGCACGAGTCGTTGCCGTGCCTAGCGATGCGATCCGCGCCGCCGGCCTGACGCCGGCCGCGATCTCTCCGTTCAGCGATCCCTGGATGTCGCAGCTCGATGCGAGCAAAGCGAAGACGGCTCTGGGCTTTCAGCACGAGCCGTGGCGCAGCTACTTGGACAAGATCGTCGCCTGCTTCATCAATCATCCGCCAACAGCACCGCCGGAGAACTACGCGCAGCGCGAACAGGAGCGCGTTCTCGCCGCGCGCTGGTCGTGATCACGCGATTGTTCACGCGCGCATGGCCGGTGATCCGAGCGCGGACATGAATCTGCGGCGGAAGCTGTCTTGGGTGACGGTCTTCTACTTTGCCGAGGGCCTACCCTTCGGCATCGCCGTCGACAATCTCCCGGTCTACTTTCGCCTTCACGGCGTGTCGCTGACGGACATTGGACTGTTCAGCCTGCTGCGCTTGCCGTGGACGTTGAAGGTGCTGTGGGCGCCGCTGGTCGATCGCTACGGCGAGCGACGACACTGGATCGTGGGTGCGTTGCTGGTGATGGCGGCGCAGATGGCAACGCTGCCGTGGCTCGATCCGTCGGCGCCGGGGGTTTGGCTGTGGGCGCTGCTGCTGAGCTTCACGGCCGCCTCGGCGACGCAGGACATCGCGATCGACGCGTACACCATCGGCTTGCTGGCGCCGGGCGAGGAAGGCGTGGCCAACGGCGTCCGCGTCTCCGCGTATCGCGCCGCGCTGATTGCCGGCGGTGGCGCGCTGCTTCTACTCGCGCGTCCGTTCGGCTGGGCGGCGGTGTACTGGGCGGCGGCGCTGGCCTTCATCCTGTTGGCGGCGGTGGTGTGGCGGAGTCCGCCGCTCACTGTGCGCGGTGATACCGAAGCGCTGTGGCTGGCACCCCTGTGGACCTGGTTGCGGCGGCCGGGTGCGCCGGTGATTTTTCTTTTCGTCCTCACTTACAAGCTAGGCGATGTCAGCATGGGTCCGATGGTCAAGCCGTTTTGGGTCGACCGCGGTTTGAGTGCGGATGAGATCGCGCTGATTTCGACGACGCTCGGTGTGGGCGCCAGCGTGCTCGGCGCGCTCGCCGGCGGTGTGCTGACAACGCGCTGGGGGATTTTTCGCGGCCTGTGGTCGCTCGGCCTGTTGCAGGCGTTTTCCAATCTCGGCTACGCGGGGGTGGCCTATGCCGGCGCTGGCCGGCCGGCGATCTACGCCGCCTCGTTGTTCGAGAGCTTCACCGGCGGCCTCGGCACCGCCGCATTCCTCGCCTTTCTCATGCACGTCTGCGACAAGCGGCAAGCCGCCACCGAGTACGCGTTGCTGTCGGCGATCTTCGCCGCCAGCGGCTGGCTGGTGGGCAGCGTGAGTGGTGTGGGGGTAATGCGCTTCGGCTACGGCGACTACTTCTTGCTGACGTTCGCGCTATCGTTCCCCGCCTACGCCTTGCTGCCGTGGGTGAAGCGATGGGTGGACGACGCGCACAGTGATGCATCAGGACGCGTTGTCTAGTCCCTGCGCGAAGCCTTTCGGAACCTCTCGATCGAAAGTGTCGAGGTCGATCTGCGCTTGGCGGAGCAGCGGGCTGCCGCTGTCTTGGTAGCACTGCAGGCGGCCTTCCAGGAGAGCATGATCCCACGAAGGGTAGGGCTCGAAGGGCGCCAAACTCTCCGCACACAGTTTTCGGTCGCTGACCCGCTGGGCCACTGCGATGGCTGTTACGATCCGCAATTCGTCGGCCAGCAGCACAGCAAAGGGGATGCTCAGCGCGCGATACAGCCGCAGAGCGAGATCCTTGTCCGCTTCACTTAGATTCTCGGCGAGCGCCATCGCGTTGCTCAACACGGGCGCGTACACCCATGGATCGGAACGGGCGTGCTTGAAGAGCGTCTCCAACGCTTCGGTAGCTTCCACTTTACGTTCCTTGCGCCAGAGGAACCGGGCCATAATGGCCTCTGCGGTCGTCCCCTGCAGCGGCCGGAGCTTTTCGATGTATTTCAGCGCCGCCTCGTCGCCGGTGTCCGCAGCCGTCTCGGCCATCATGGCCAACTCGATTTTGGTCTCGGGCTCGCGCGGTTGCTGCTGCCACGCCGCCAGCGCGGCCGGGAGATTCCCGTCAGCATAGTCATTCAGTGCCTGAGCGCGCTGCAGTTGTTCGGCCGTCAGATTGGAAGGGACCACCGGCACCGACTCTTGGTTGGCGACGTATTCGCCCACCCGTTGATCGTCGACCCGCACCCAATCGACCTCGCCGTTTTTCACCGCGGGCCGCTCCGCGTGACGCGCGCGCGATAGGCTCCACAGCTCGTTGGAGTCGAAGAGTCCGAAGCGCCCGACGCTGCGCGCGAAGCCGTACTCCACCAGCATCTGATCGTCGGTATTGAGTCGCGAACCTTCTTGCTCGGCGATGGCCTGCGCGACATCATTGGACGCCACGAAGCGCGCTAGAAATCCCTCGAGACCACTGCCGCCGAACCCCGCCGAGAGGGCCGAGCGATACGGCTCTTCTTCGACGCGCGCCCGCAGGCGCGGCACGTCGTAGTCGATGGGTTTCAAGGCCGACACCAGCACTAGATCACCCTTCTGGGTTTCGTAGACCTCGACCACGGGGAAGACCGAGTGCAGTGTGGCCACAATCGTGCGGATGGTCTGACTATCGACTTCATACGCCTGCACCCACTGGAGAAACACCCCGGCGTCGGTGAGTCGCGCCGCCGCGGCCTCATAGAACTCGCGGGTAAATAAACTGGCGACACCGGCGCGATACGGATTCGAGGGCTCCGAGAAGATCACGTCGTAGCGCTCGCGAGTGGTGAGGAGCACTTCGCGCGCGTCGCCGATGAAGATGTGGACCTTGGGATTGTTGAGCACCTCGTGGTTGACTGGCGCACACCGGCGCGCCACTTCGCGAATCGCCGGCTCCAGCTCGACCACGTCGACCCGCTCCATGGTCCCGATCGCGCCGAGCCAGCCTGCGGTGCTGCCGGTCCCCAAGCCAACCACCAGCGCCCGAGTGGGATTCGGATGCAAAATGGCACCGATCATGCCGCCCATGACCTGGGTGGGTGCGTCACCCGTGGCGCTGCCGTCCGACTTCCCGTTCACAACAAACGCGATCGACGAGGTTCCATCGATTGCGACGGAACTCTCGACGCCGTCCGCTTCCCAGCGGATGGCGCGGCCGCGGCGGTTGGCCCAATCGCGCCGGCCGTTCACGTCCGCCTTGAGTTGGCCACGTCCTGCCCCGATCGCGCTGTGACGCCATACCGCGGTGGGACCAACGGCCGGCAACAACATCAGCGCACCAACGGCCACGGCAACCGATGGCAAGACACGCAGCCACCGCTCTTCTACGATCACCGAGACGATCAACGCGCTGAGCCCCAGCACCACCAGCACCACCACGACGAATCGCCACGCACCAGGCGCGCTCAGCGCGGTCATCAACCCAAAGCCACCGGCGAGCGACCCGACGATCGCACCGACCGTGTTCCATGCGTACGCCAGGCCGACGTGCCGCCCGATCTTGTCACCGCCCCGACCGAGCAGCGCGATCAGCAAAGGAAATTGCACGCCCGATACAAACGCGGCCGGCAGCACGACCACAATCGCGACTTGCGCCCAACCGAACGCCAACCCGTAGAACCCGAAGTTTTCGAGCGTGCGGAGCGCCAAACTGAAGAACGCGATGCGGTCGCCGAGCGCGTACGGGATGGCGATGAACGCCGCCTCCAACGTACACGTCAACGCAAACGCGCTGAGCGTGGCGGGCCGATCGCTGCGCGACAGTGCGTACCACCCACCACCGAGTCCAATGCCGAGCAGCGCGACGGCCAGAATCAGTCCGAAGGTGTAGGACGATCCCCCAAGCACCGGCGCGAGCATGCGGTACCACACCAGCTCCATCAACAAAAAAGCGAATCCAACCACCGCCGCGGCGACGAGCACGAACCACGCTGGCACCGGGCGTCCAGAACTCTGGACGGCTCCCGGCGGCAGATGGGCCGCGTCGCGCCGCGCTTGCCGCTGCTCCCTTCGTTTCGCAGGTGCCGCGGCCGGCGTCGGAGCGGCCGACACGACCGGCTCGTCGGCGATCCGCTGCGCCGGCAGCGATTGCGCGATCAGGCGCGCCGCCAGCGCGACCAGCAAATTGACGCCACAGGCGCTCCACAGCGTGAGCCGCGCGCCCCAATGCTCCATCATGAAGAACGTCGACAGGAGCGCGCCGGTAACGGCTCCGAGCGTGTTCAGTCCGTACAGCACCGCCAGATCGCGGCGGCCGACATCTTCGGCGGTTTCGACGGCGCGCGCAGCGGCCGGCAGCGTGCCGCCCATCAAGACGGTTGGGACCAGCAACACGAGCGTCGCCAGCAGCAAGCGCACAATCGTGGCGCCGACCATGCCCAGCGCGACCGAGCCGCCGAGCGCGGTGTACACTTGCCGCACCAGCCACACCAATGCCGGGGTCGCCGCCGATGAGAGCGCAATGAAAAATTCGAGTTGCGCATAGAACGCCAACGGCCGCGGATGGCGATCGACGCGCCGCCCCAGCAGCACGCCGCCAACACCGAGACCGCCCATGAAAATCGCCAGTACCGCCGCCGACGCCGCCGTCGACGCGCCGAACACTAGGCGCATCATCCGCAGCCAGCTCACTTGATAGATGAGGGCACATGTCCCCGAACCAAACAGCAGACAGGCCACGACTGAGACGCGAGCTTTCACTTTGCACTCCTAGGCCAACAGGCGACCGAACCGGAATGGCCGCTCGCATACACTGCGGCCCGAGCGACGTAAACCCCGCACCGCAGCTGCTCATCGCTTTTCCGCATGTCCGCCTTTCTGCATTGACAGTGCAAATAGATTTGAGGCATGGTGGCGCGGCAAGGGGGGCCGCAATGATGATCCGCCGAATCTTGTTCGTCCTGGTCGCCGTCGTGGTGTTGGTGCCGCTGACGATCTTTCTCCTTTTGCGCGGCGGCCGGCATGAGGAACCGGGCGTCGTGTCACCGTCTCGGTTGCCGGCCGCCGTGGTCGCCGCACGCGGCGAGCGCGAGGCACAGGCGCTCACCCGCCTGGCGCCAGAAGCCGCGTCCGCCAAACCAGCCAAGCAAATCGTCTTCGGCGATTTGCACGTGCACACCACCTTCTCCGCGGATGCATTTCAACGCAGCCTGCCACTGCTGCAAGGCGAAGGCGCCCATCCACCCGCCGACGCGTGCGACTTTGCGCGTTTCTGTTCCGGCCTCGACTTCTGGAGCATCAACGATCACGCCGAAGCGATCTCGCCGCAGCACTGGCAGGAAACCAAGGAGTCGATCCGCCAGTGCAACGCCGCGGCCGGTGATCCCAAGAACCCCGACATCGTTGCCTTCCTTGGATGGGAGTGGACGCAAGTCGGTCGCACACCGGCCGACCACTACGGTCACAAGAACGTCATCTTGAAGGATACCGCTGAAGACAAGGTGCCGACGCGACCGATCAGCGCGGCCGGCCGCACGCTCGCACTGCTGCGGCAGACGCCACCGTTCTGGCAGCGCATCCGCATTCCGCTCATGGACTTCCCCAATCGTCAACGCTACCTGGACTTCGGCGAGTTTCAGCAGGAGGTGCGCGCGACGCCGATGTGTCCGGCGGGCGTCGACACCCGCAAGCTACCCGTGGACTGCCAAGAGTCCGCCGACGAACCGCGCGAATTGTACGAGAAACTGTCGCAGTGGGGCTTCGACACCATGGTCATTCCCCACGGTACGACCTGGGGCTTCTACACCCCGATGGGCACCACGCTCGACAAGCAGCTGACCGCCGCCCAAAACGATCCAGAGAAGCAGACGTTGATCGAGGTTTATTCGGGGCACGGCAATTCGGAAGAGTATCGCGACTGGAAAGCCATCGACTGGGACGCGAAAGGCAACGCGATCTGCCCCGCGGCGACCAAAGACTACGAGCCGTGCTGTTGGCGCGCCGGTGAGCTGATCCGTGCCCGCTGCGGCAATACGCCGAAGGAAGAGTGCGAGCGACGCGTCAGCGACGCGCGCACGAACTACCTCGCCGCCGGCGTCAGCGGCCATCTCACGGTCCCCGGCTCGACCGCCGCGGATTGGAAGGACTGCGGCCAGTGCCGCGACTGCTTCCTCCCCTCGTTCAACTTCCGCCCAGGCAACTCGGCGCAGTACGCGCTGGCGATCAGCAACTTCGACAGCCCCGGCCAGCCGAAGCAGTTTCACTTCGGCTTCATCGCTTCAAGCGACAACCACACCGCGCGGCCCGGCACCGGTTACAAAGAGTACGGCCGTCGCATGATGACCGAGACCACCGGCGCACGGAGCGCAGAGTGGCGCGACTATCTGTTGGGTCCCCCAGTGCCTTCGACCCCCGAGTCGATTCCCTTTGATCTCGATCACCCGCCCCCCGGTATTCAAGGCTTCCAGCTGGTCGACCTCGAGCGCCAGGCGTCCTTCTTCTTGACCGGCGGATTGGTCGCGGCGCATTCGGACGGGCGGGATCGCGATGCGATCTGGTCCGCGCTCAAACGCCGCGAGGTCTACGGCACCAGCGGGCCGCGCATTTTGCTGTGGTTCGATTTGCTCAACGGCCCAAACGGAACCCTGCCGATGGGCGGCGAGACGCGCCTCGATCAAGCACCGAAGTTCCGCGTGCGCGCGGTCGGCGCGTTCAAGCAGAAGCCCGGTTGCCCCGAGTACTCCGTCAGCGCGCTCACGCCCGAACGCTTGCAGCGTCTCTGCCGCGGCGAATGTTACAACCCGAGCGACGAGCGCCATCTGATCACGCGCATCGAAGTCGTGCGCGTGCGGCCGCAGCAGCAGAAGGGCGAGCCGGTCCGGCCGCTGATCCAGGATCCGTGGCGACGCTTCACCTGTCCCGCCGATGCCGCGGGTTGTACGGTTGAGTTCGACGATCCCGACTTCGTTGCCGGCGGACGCAAAGCGATCTACTACGTGCGCGCGGTGCAAGAAGCCACGCCCACGGTGAACGCCGCCGGGCTCCGCTGCAAGTACAACGCGGCCGGCGAGTGCGTTGAATCGAACCCGTGCTACGGCGACTACCGCACGCCGTTCACCGAGGACTGCCTCGCCCCCGCCGAAGAGCGCGCGTGGTCGTCGCCCATTTACGTGGATGTGGCATCCTGAAACGTAAAACGTGAAGCGGAAGTTTGAGCCAGAGGGCCAATCGATCCGTCCGGTGCTGTTGCTCACCGCCGGCGCCGTTGTCGGGGTTGTCCTGGCCGCCGCGGGGTTGGTGCGATCGGGCCGCCCGAGTACATCGGCGCTGCCGGCCAGCGCGGTCGCGCGAGTAAACGATGAATTGATTCGCAGCGAAGACTATCAGCGCGCCATCACCGGGCTGGCACAGGACAAGCGCGACGCGCTCGATGACGCGCAGCGCCGGCACGTGCTCGATCGCCTCATCGACGAGGAGTTACTGGTACAACGCGGGCTCGAACTCGGCCTGGCGCGACGCGACAGCAAACTGCGTAAAGATCTCACCGCGGCAGTCATCGATTCCGTGGTCGCCGAGTTCTCCGACGCACAACCGAGTGACGCCGAGCTGCAGGCGTTCTACGATCAGCATCGCGACGTGTTCACCGGCGCTGGCCGCATCCGCGCGCGCCAGATCTTCTGCCGAACGCCGACCAACGCCGACACGCCGATGGCGCTGGACCGCGCGCAGCAGGCGGTGCGGCGCCTCCGTGCCGGCGAGGATTTCGCCGCCGTACGCGCGGCGCTGGGTGATCCGGAACTCGCGCCACTGCCCGACTCGCCGCTGCCGCCGATGAAGCTGATCGACTATCTCGGCCCAACCGCGGCCCGCGCACTGTCAGCGTTGGAAGTCGGTGCGGTGAGTGATCCGATTCGGTCAAGCACCGGCTTTCACGTCTTGCAGGTGATCGAGCGTGTGCCCGACTCCGGCCCGCCGCTCGACGAGATCAAGCCGCAAGTGCTCGCCGAGTATCGCCGTCGTGCCGGCGAGCAAGCGCTGCGGGCGTACCTCGACGACCTGCGCCGCCGCGCCAACGTCGCGATTGCACCGACGCTGCCATGACCACGCCTCGCCGTTCGCTCATTGTTCCGCACGTCATCCGTTGCATGTTTCTCATTCTTGTCTTCTTCTCCGCCCCCGCCGCCGCGCACGATCGCACGACATCATACTCCGGCTGGGTGATTCGCGGCCGTGAGGCCGAAGTCGCACTGCGTCTGTCTCAACTCGACCTGTCGCACTACCCGTGGGGCGGCGACGGCACCAACCTCGAAGCTGCGGCTGGCACCTACGCCATCGCGCATCTCAAACTGTCGGCGGGCGACGCACCGTGCGCCGTCGTTGACGGTCCGCGTCCGCTCAGCGCCGCGCCTGGTCGGGTCGTGATCGAGTGGCGTGTGCGTTGCCCGGAGCAGGGCGGGCTGCGGGTTCGCAGTGATCTGTTGTTCGACGTCGCGTCAGGTCATCTGCACTTCGCACGGGTGACACGCGACGGCGCCGAACCGCTCGAGCGCGTGCTGTCCGAGGGCGAGCGCGAGTGGTCATTGGACGAGCCGGCGGTATCGACAGCAACGGCACCTGAACCCGGCGGCACAACGTTGCTTGAGTACGTCGAGCTGGGCATCGGGCACATTCTCACCGGCTACGATCACCTCGCGTTTCTCCTCGCCCTGCTCTTGATCGGCGGAACCTTCGGCGAAGTGGCGAAGGTCGTGACTGGCTTCACCGTCGCCCACAGCATCACCCTGGCATTGACGGCGCTCGGGTACGTGCGGCCGGAGACGGCGCCGGTCGAAGCGCTGATTGGTCTATCGATCGCATTGGTGGCCGTCGAGAACGTGTGGCTCACCGGCCCACGTACAGCCGCGGTGCCGTTGATGATCGCGGCGATGCTCACGCTGCTTGCAGTGGCGGCGGTGCGCGGGTACGGCCGCGTCCCGGCGCTCACGCTCGTCGGGTTGGCGTTGTTCGTCGCGTGCTACTTCGGTCTGCTGGCACGGGTGTCGAACGCGGCCTCGCTACGCTGGGCGATTGCCTTCATCTTCGGCCTCGTGCACGGCTTCGGCTTCGCGTCAGTGCTGGTGGAAGCAGGCCTGCCCACCGAGCGCTTGGTGCAAGCGCTGTTCGGGTTCAACGTCGGCGTCGAGGTCGGCCAACTCGCCGCGGTCGCGCTGGTGTGGCCGCTATTGCGACTAATTGCAAGACGCAGCGAATCGCGGCGGATGGCGGTCTCGCAGTACGGATCGGCCGCGGTACTCGCACTCGGGGTCTTCTGGTTCGTCAGCCGCGCGTTTGGATGACGGCCCGAGGCCGCGCGGGAAACAGCGCGCGAACCGCGGCATCGGCAGTGGCGAGATCCGGATCGTCAGCTGCGATGCGAACAGTGCCCACCACCGAACGGATGCTCGCCGCATGCACGTGGCCACCGCGTCTAGCGGTCGATACCAATCGATCGAGCACCTCGCTAATGCTTCGCACCCGCATGGTGCGCGTCTGCCCGCGCAGCCAAAGTAGGTTCTCCGCTCTCAGCGTGACCGAGACTGCCTGTTTCGACATAGGATATTTGTACGATGATCGCAGGACCTGTTGCAAGACCGCCGGGAGGTAGTGTCTCGGTTTGAACCGAACCTTGAGGCGCATCGGAAGTCGTCATTGCGAGGAGCGGAGCGACGAAGCAATCTCGCCGCAGTCAGCTCGGATGCTCAGCACATCGAGATTGCTTCGCCCTTGCAGGGCTCGCAATGACCGAGGATCCGGCGTCGGTGCAGATTTCAAGATGAGACACTACCCTGTCATGCAGGCGGACACGTGCGTCAGAGGCGACTACATCTCGATCCGATAGTTCCCCAGCCGGTCTAACGTCGCCACTTGCTTCGGATGCAGCACGATGGTGGTAAATGGCTCTTCGATGATGGCGGGGCCTTTGATGTGTTGGCCAGCCCGCAGTTGCGGGCCGTCGTAGACTGGCGTGACGACGAAGCGGCCACCGAAGAAGGCTTTGCGGCGACCTTTCACAGACGGACGCACGAACGAGCGTCCCAGAGTCGGGATCGCCGGTTTGTCGGTGACGCCAACCGCGGTCAGTCGCACGCTGCGTAGGATCGGCTCTTCGTCGCGCGAGGCGTAGGTATGCAGCTCTTCGTGGAGGGCGTGGAAGCGCTCAACCGTCCCGCTCACATCGCGAGCACTCAGACGGCCGTTGCGCGCTGCGATTGGCACGGCGATGTCGAAGGTCTGGCCCGGGTAACAGAGATTGGCGAAGCGGCGCAGCTCGATGCGTCCGCGTGCCCCGTGTCGCGCCGCCAGGACGGCGCGGGCGGCCGCTTCCATCTCGCTGAACAGGTGATTGATGCGGTCGAGTTCAGCCCGACCCACCGGCGTGATGTACGCGCGCAACTCATCGATGACGTGATCCGACAGCAGCAACCCCAACGCCGAGAATGCCGGCGAGGTCTTCGGCACCAACACGGTCTTGATGCCCAACTCCTCGGCTTGCGCCGTCGCGTGCACGGGACCGTTGCCGCCGTAGACCACCATCGTCAAACCTCGCGGATCGACGCCGCGCGTCGCCGAGATGCGCCGGATCGCGTTGGCCATGTTGGCGTTCACCAAGCGATAGATCCCGTGTGCCGCCTGGACGGCGTCGAGACCGAGCGGACGCCCGATCTGTTCCGCCATCGCATCGCGCACACCGTCGGTCTTCAGCCGCATCGTGCCACCACAGAAGTCGGCGGCGTTGAGATAGCCGAGCAACAGATTCGCATCCGTCACCGTCGGCGCGGTGCCGCCGCGGTCGTAACACATCGGTCCCGGTTCGGCGCCGGCGCTCTTCGGCCCGACTTGGAGCGACCCCGCGACCACCGACGCGATCGAGCCACCGCCGGCGCCGATCGATTGCACGTCAACCATCGGCAAGCCGACGAGGTAGCGGTGATGCCAGTTCCATCCGGCTTTGATCTCCGGCTGCCCGCCACGAATGAGACAGACATCGTAACTTGTACCGCCCATGTCGGCACAAACGAAGTCGTTGGTCTTGGCGGCGCGCGCAACCGCACACGCGGCAATCACACCGCCGGTCGGCCCCGAACTCAACACGGTCACCGGGCGACTAGTGATGTAGTCGGGCGTCATGATGCCGCCGTTCGATTGCATCACCAACAGGTCATGACGATACCCCTCATCGCGCAGGCGCTCGACCAGGCGTCCGAGATAGCGCTCGATCTTCGGCGCGACGTAGGCGTTCACCAAGGTCGTGCTGGTGCGCTCGAACTCCGGCGCCGAGGGCATCACCTCGTGCGACAGCGAGATGCTGACGCCGGGGCATTCTTCGCGGGCGATCTCGCGCACGCGGCGCTCGTGCGCCGGATTGATGAACGAGAACATGAACACGACGGCGAGCGACTCCGTCCCGAGCTGCTTCAACCGGCGCAGCGCCGTGCGCACGGCGGTTTCATCGAGCGGAACGAGGACCTTGCCTTCGTAGTCAAGTCGCTCGGGCACGCCGATGCGTCGACGGCGCTGCGCGATCGGCGGCGGTGGCGGCAGTGCCGGGTCCCAGATGTCTTCCTTGAAACCGCGGCGCAGCTCGATCTCGTCGCGATGCCCCTGCGTGGTGATCAACCCGGTCACCGCACCGCTCATTTCGATCAGCGTATTGTCGGCGGTGGTCGTGCCATGGACGATCACCGCCGTGTCGTGGAGCAGTTCTCCCAGACTCAGATGTTCGCCACGCGCCAACTCGCTGATGCCCGCGATCACTCCCTGAGACTGATCGCGCGGCGTCGTCGGGCTCTTGCTCAACCGCAACGCGCCGTCGCGCCCAACGAGCACAAAGTCGGTGAAGGTACCGCCAACGTCGATGCCGATTCTGTAGCTCATAACTTCGCGGGACCTTCTCCGGCCCCCTCGCCCCCTGGGAGAGGGCTGGGGTGAGGGCTCCTCAAGGCATCGCAAATTCGCGCCAGCACAGACTCCATATTGTTCAGCACCTCGTTGTCCCAAAAGCGCAGCACTCGGTAACTCTGTGCTTCCAGATAAGCCGTCCGCGCGTCGTCGCGCGCAACATTCATCGCGTGCTGACTGCCGTCAAGCTCGATGACGAGCCGGCGCTCGTCGCAGCAGAAGTCGGCGAAGTATGGGCCGACGGGATGCTGCCGCCGGAACTTCGCGCCGTTGACTTGGCCTGCGCGGATCTTCTGCCACAGTTTCTGCTCGGCGTCGGTTTGGTCGCTGCGGAGCTTCCGAGCCATGTTACGCTGGCAGATCGTGATTGACGGATGCGCGGTCTTTGTCACGGAGCCCTCACCCTAACCCTCTCCCAGAGGGAGAGGGGACCGGAGAGGCGGTTCGCAGTTGCGTGCGCAGTTGCGCGGTCGCCTCCGAATCAATCGCGAGCGTCAACGCCTCAAGCGACCCGGTCAGCGCCACGCCATAGTCACGGCGCGCGGCTTCAATCGACACGTACTCGTCGAGGACATCATCGAGCACTTTCTGCGGATCGCGATCGAGCGGATCGCCCCAACCGCCGCCGCCGCCGTAGCGGTACTCGTAACGCTCGCCAGGTTGATGATCCACGTAGAACGCGGTGGTCTCGACCACATGCTCGTGCGGGCTGCCGCAACGCAGCTTGAGTTGATTCGGCGCGCCGGGTTTACCGCCGGCGATGCCAGGCATCGGATACTTCATGCCGACAACGTAGGTGTAGATTTGCGACGGCGCGCACAGCTCTTTGATGTACAGCGTGCCCGGACAGCCGCGCCACTTGCCGGGTCCGCCCGTATCGATCGCGTAGTCGCGCGACAGATGCCGCACCGGGAAAATGCTCTCGTTGATCTCGCCGGTGGCGCGGATGAGATTTCCGAAACTCACGTTCATCGCGCCCCAGCCGTCTTGACCGTGGACCGCGCCGCAATACGCCCCGAAGGTATCGACCGAATGATCGATAAAGAGCTGCTTGGTCTTCGGGTTCGTGCCGAAGATCACCGTCGGCATGCCCATCTTGTAAATTTGAGGGCAACAACGTTCGGGAATCACCTGCTCGAGCGCCATCGCCACCGCCTCGCCGACTTCGGTGCCGGGATGATGCGTGCCGGCGGCGACCGACTTATCGGGCGGCGGATTCAAGCAGCAGCCTTTCGGCACAATCAGCTTGATCGAGTTGAAGAAGCCTTCGTTCTTCGGGATGGCCGGGTCCATCATGGTGGCGATCTGCGCCACCACATAGCCGCGGGTGTTGCCGAAGGTCGAGTAGGCCTGCAAGTTCTCGCGCGTGTCGGAGCCGGTGAAATCCACGGTGAGGTCACTGCCCTTCACGGTGACTTTGCAATGGATGTGGATGTCCTTGTTCCCTTTCGGATCGTGGTCGACGTACACGTCGGACTCGTATACGCCATCGCGCCACTTGGCGACTTCCTGTTTGAAACGTCGCGCGGCGAAGTCGATCAGGTACTGCGCCGACCCGCGCACCGCCGCAACGCCGTGGCGAGCGATGACTTCCTTCAAACGCCGCGCGCCCAATTGCGCCGTGCCGATTTGCGCGCGCAGATCGCCGATGAAAGTCGGCGTACGATTGTTGACCTTCATGAAGTAGGTGATGTCTTTGCGCTCGACGCCGCGCTCGTAGATCTTCACCGCCGGAAAGCGTACGCCTTCAGCCCAGATGTCGCGCGCGTCGACGTTGTAGCCGCCGGGCATCGCCCCGCCGGTGTCGGCGTGATGGCATTGGATCGAGGCGATCAGCACCATCTCGCCATTGAAGAACACCGGCGCGAAGATGTTGTAGTCGGGCAGGTGGCCGCCGCCGTGATACGGGTCGTTCGCCACCAACACATCGCCGTCGAAGAGACCATCGCGCCCGAAGAAGTCGAGCGCGAAGCGCACCGGCAAGGTCGAACTCAGCATGAACTGCGGAATGCCGACGCTGAGCGCCGCGAGCGCGCCGTTGGCGTCGAGAATCGTCGCGTTGCGCTCGTTGGACTGATTGAGGATCGGCGTCGTCGCGGTGAGGCTGACATGCGTCGCCATCTCGTAGGCGATGGTCTCCATCGCGCCGCGAATGATCTCGGCGGTGATGGGCTCGACGCCACCGCGGACCGCGCGCAATTTCGGCCGCGGTCGTGCGGGCGGATGGAGTCGAACAGCTCGCTTCAATTGGCGTCGTGCGCGCATGAGATCCTCCCGGAGTTTCGTTACCACGGATTACGCGGATTACACGGATTCTCGGAAAAGAAGAGACGAATCGGCTTGGGCTTTTGGCATCCGAATCCGCGTAATCCGCGTAATCCGCGGTAGAGCTTCATAGCCGTTCCGTCAGCCGATCGAAGCGCACGAGCTCGCGCGCCATGCCGAGCTGCTCGGCCTCGGCGCGGCCGGCGGCGATGAGCTCGGCGGCGCGTTCGCGATCGCCGGGGGCGTTGCGGTCGAGGAGCATCGCGGCCCAGGCGCGGCGCGTGCGCACGATCGACGGGCGCGCGCCGAAGCGCTCGTTCATCTCGAGCGCTTCGGTGAAGTGGCGCTCGGCGTCGTCCCAGCGGCCGAGGCAGGCGGCGAGCATCCCGCAGAACTGGCCGAAGGACCCCTGACTGGCCACGTCGACGGCGAACGCCTCAGCCTGCTCGGCGATGGGACGCATCCGCTCGTAGAGCGCCGCCGCGGCGGATCGGTCCTGGAGATCGCTGACTACCTCGCTCAGCGCCACCACGATACCCGTCCATGACCAGTTGGGCGGATAGTCGAATCCGCTGACACGGAGGGCGTCGACCTGAGCACGCGCCTCCGCCAGCTGATCGGTGTCGCAGTAGGCGCGCGCCAGGGCCGCTCGCCACCCCGGGATGTGCGGCTGGGCCTCGGCATTGGCGCGCAGGATGTCGAGGAGCTCACCGAGGCGGCCGTAGTAATGACGCAGACCGTAGACCTGACCGCCGAACGCCTCGGCCGCGTCGGGCTGGCCCGCGGCCATACCCAGCTCCAAGGCCGCGAATGCCTCTGCCTCGGCGTCGCGCGCGCCGCGCATTATTGCGAGCATCGCCCGTCCCAACTGGGCGTGCCACTTATAATAGGGTTGCCGCAGCTCGCCCGCCAGCCGCTCGAGCTCGAGGAAGGCTTGCTCGGCACCGCCGATGTCGCCCGACTCGAGCAGAGCGCCGGCGCGATGGTAGGCAGCAAGCCACGAGAGCTCGCTGCTCCCGACCCGCGAGGCGAGCGCCGCCAGCTCGGCCGTGAGGTCCAGTCGCTCGGCGAGCGTGAACGGGTCATTGATGGCGAAGAGCCGCAAATGCAGCGCCTGACCTAGGCCAAGCGGGTCGCCCAGCCGACGCGCGATCGCCACCGCCTCGCGCGAGAGCGCGTGCCGCCGCTCGCGTTCGGGGGTCCAGACGAGCTCCACGGCGAGCTGGCCCAGCACACGCGCGCGCAACAGGCTGTCCACTTCGCCGAGCGCGGCGCTCGCCTCCTCGTAAAGGGCCAGCAATCCTTCGTCGACGATGGTGGAGTTGGTCACGAACCCGCCGGGGCGGGCGTGCCCGAGGACCGCGAGGGCGAGGCGCTCGCCGTCGCCGAGCGCACGCGCCACGTCGACAGCCGTGGCGACCGTCTCGCGATAGCTCGCGTTCCCGGCGCGCCGCTGCACGTCGCCGAGGGCGAGCAGTAGGTCGCAGCGCAGCTCTTCACCGGCTCGGTCGTGCGGCACGAGCACCGACAGCGCGCGCTCGTAGTGCGCCGCGGCCTCCTCGAACGCAAGATTCGCCAGCGCCCGATCGCCCGCTTGCCGCGTATAGCCGATCGCCTTGGCCATGTCCGCGACCTGCGTCGCGCTCAGCCAGTGATGCGCCAGCTCGTCGATGCGCGACCCCGGCGCCGATCCCGTCAGCGCTTCGAGAGCCTCGCCCACCTTGCGGTGCAACCGCGCGCGCCGCGACGCGCTCAGCTCCTCGTAGAGCGTGGTACGAATCAGCGCATGGCTGAAACTGAAATGGTCCGCGCTTCCGGGCACCTCGGCCACCAGCGCCGTGCGGGTCGCTTCATCCAGCGCGTCGAGAATCGCATCTTCGGATTGCTCGGCAACGAGTGTCAGCAAGGCAAGATCGAAGTGCCGGCCGATCACCGCCGCCAGGCTCAGCACTTTGTTGGTCGCCTCGGAGAGCCGACTCAGGCGCCGCCCGATCACTTCCTTCACGCCCTCGGGAATGCCGAGCCCGGCGACGCTTCCTTTGTATGTCCAGCGCTCGCCCTCCTGGAAGATCGCGCCGGACTCGCTCATGTTGCGCAGGATCTCGCCGATGAAGAACGGGCTGCCCTCGGTCTCCTGGTGGATGGCGTGCGCCAGCAGCAGCCCGGGCTGTTCCAGCTCGTGCCCGGCCGCGGCGGTCATCAGCGCCACCACCGCCGGCTCGTCGAGGCCTTGCAGCGCGACGCGCTCCACGCCTGCCTCGCGGCGCAGATCGGCGAGCACGGCAGTCAGCGGATGCGCCCGCGTCAGATCGCTGTCGCGGTAGGTGACTACAATCAGCAAGCGCAGTGGCATGGGCGAGCGCAACACGTGCTTGAGCAGCACCAGCTCCGGCGTCCCGGCCCACTGCAGGTCGTCGAGCACGAGCACGATCGGCGCCTCTTGCGATGCGGCGGAGAGCAGGCCGGTGACGGCCTCGAAGAGCAGGTAGCGCTCGGTCTCCGCTTCGGCGACTTGCGGCGGCGGCAGATCCGGGACGCGTTTGGCGAGCTCTGGGATGAGCCGCGTCAGCTCGCCCTTGTGCTCGCGCACGTAGGTGGACAGCACCGCTTCCGGTGCATGTGCGACGTAGTGCCGCAGCGCCTCGACGAAAGGTTGATACGGCGGGTTGAAGTCCTCGTCGCAGGTGCCGAGCAGCACCGTGGCGCCGTCGGCGTGGCAGGCGCGCGCCGCTTCGCTAGCGAGACGCGTCTTGCCGATGCCGGGCTCGCCGGCGAGGAGGACGATCTGGCGCTGGCCGCTCTTCGCGACCTGGTAGGCGCCTGCAATCACGGCGAGCTCTGCCTCGCGGCCGACCATGGCGACTGTCTGCGCCATCGCCAGACGCGGCGGCAGCGGCAGGCCCACCTGCTCGAGCGGCTCCCACTTCACTTCATACGCAGCGACCGGGTCAGGGAGGCCCTTGAGCGTCAGCTCGCCGATCGAGGTGAACGTGTGACCGTGTCCGCGCGCCATCAAGCGGACGACTTCGGAGACGAGAATCTGGCCCGCACTCGCCGCCGCGCACAAGCGCGACGCCTCCACGACCGGCGCGCCGAAGAGATCGTTGTTGTCGCGAGTGGCTTCACCGGAAGAGAGGCCGATGCGGATCTGCACCGCGCCGTTAGTAGCCTGTTGCATGGCGACGGCGCCGGCGACCGCGTAGGCGGCGCTCGCGAACGACAGCATCAAGCCGTCGCCGGTGGTCTTGATCTCGCTGCCGTTGTGCGCGACCACGGCGGTGCGCAGCGCGGTGAAGTGTTCGTGGCGCACGGCTTCGTAGGCGTCGTGGCCGAGCTGATTCGCCAGCTCGGTGGAGCCGACGAGGTCGGTGAACACGACGGTGACAGTTTCGGTGCGAGCCATCTTGGGCGAACTCTTACACGGATTACGCAGATTGAACAGATTGCACGGATTTCAGAAATCAGCGACGCTACGGTTCCCCAAAGCCTGTCCGAATCCGTTCAATCCGCGTAATCCGTGCGATCCGTGGTAGAACTCCTATCCTTTCCGCGGCCGGAACTTCGGTAATGTCACTTCATCGTTGACGCGATCGAACACGACTTCCACCGGCAGGCCGATGTGGATCTCATCGTTCGGGCAATCGATCAGATTGGTGTGCAGCCGCGGGCCCTCTTCCAGTTCGACGATGGTGACGTTGTAGGGCGTGTCGGCGCTGAACGCAGGGTGCTGCGACTGGTGCACGACGATCCAACTGAAGACCGTGCCGCGGCCACTGAGCTTCAGCCATTCGTGCTTCTCGGAGAGGCAGCGCGCGCAAACGAGCGATGGAGGAAAACGCACGTGGCCGCAGTCACCGCAGCGCTGCATGCGCAGCTCGCTCTTCTGTGCGGCCTCCCAGTAGGGGGCGGTGTCTTCGTTGGGACGTGGAAGCGGCTTTTCGATTGCGAACATCTCGGACTCCTTTGCCGCGGATTTCGCGGATTACGCGGATTCAAGCACTCCTTCGTCCATCGCTTAGGACCAATCGCTTGTGCTCCAGACTCACCTTGGCGAAATTGATCAACAGGCCGACCGGGAGACCGGACGCCTTCAGGTAGGAGAGGATCTGGGCTCGATGCTGGTCGTTCAGGTCCTTGACGGCTTTGAGTTCGACCACGACTTGCCCGTGCACGACGAGGTCGAGCACGTGGTCGCCGATCGAGACCTCGCGGTAGGCAACGGCAATCCGCTTCTGCGACTCGAACCGGATCTGACGCGTGCGAAGCTCAACTTCCATAGCCGCCTGGTAGATCGATTCGAGGAAGCCAGGCCCGAGTTCTCGATGCACCTCCATCGCCGCACCGATGATCGCGAATGTGAGATCCTGGTGGATAAGTTCAGTCATCCGTTTCCTTATCCGCGTAATCCGCGCAATCCGCGGTAAACTATCTCCCCAGCACCAGCGCCGAGTAGCTCACCGTCGGTGGGGCTTCGTGGGGGGCACCGCCGTAGCCGGTGACGAGGCACAGCTCGGCGCCCTTCACCTGCCGCGCGCCGCATTCGCCGCGGATTTGGCGCACGCCTTCGCGGATGTGGCCGAAGCCGGAGAGATGGCCTTCGGAGATCAGGCCGCCGGCGGTGTTGGACGGCAGCGAACCGGTGAGCGAGAGATTGCCGGCGTCGATGAAGGCGCCGACTTCGCCGGGTTTGCAGAAGCCGTAGGCAACGAGATCGTGGATCACTCGCGGCGTGAAGGCGTCGTAGAACTGCGCGACGTCGATGTCCCGTGGCGTCACGCCGGCCATAGCGAACGCCAACTCTCCGGCCTTGGTGCCGCCCCAGTGCTCGCGGTCGTAGCCGTGCGGATGAATCATCTCCGACGAGTGCGATTGGCCGGCGCCGAGGATGCGCGCCGGACGTTTGGCGAGATCGCGCGCGCGTTCGATCGAAGTTACGATGCACGCGCCACCTCCGTCGGTGTTGGGACAACAGTCGAACAGGCGCAGCGGCTCGGCGACCCAGCGCGAATTCATGTAGGCGTCGAGCGTCATCGGCTTCTTCATCTGCGCGTCGGGATTCAGCAACGCGTGCTCGCGCCAGGTGACGGCGATCTTGCCGTAGTGCTCGTCCTCAAAACCATGCTCGTGTTGCTGGCGTCGTTTGATGTGCGCCATGAGAGTGATCGCGCCGACGTCGCCGTAGGGCACTTGAAACTCCGAGCCGAACAACTGCATGGCAACGCCTTGCGGCCAGTTCTGCGTCGCAAAGCAACAGAGCACGGTATGACAGTAGCCCGCCTCGATCGCGGCGATCGCGGCCTGCACCGAACCGCACGCGGTCGCGCCGCCCATGTCCATGGTGGCGGAGAACGTCGGCTCGATCCCGAGATAGGCGGCAACGCGCGCCGCCCAGCCGTGTTGCTCGCCCATGATCGCCGGCATCATCACCAACACGCCGTCGATCTCGTCGCGCGGCAGGCCGGCGTCTTCGATCGCACGCTTGCTCGCTTCGAGGGTGAAACCCATCGTGCTCACACCCTGCAGTTTGCCGAAGCGCGAGGTGCCGACGCCGACGATGGCGCATTTGCCGCTGAGATTAGCCATGAGATTCCTCGTCTTAACGCGGCCCCCTCCCTAGCCCTCCCCCGTGGCCGGAAGTGGCCACAGGGGAGGGAACTCCGGTCCCCTCCTCCGTGAACATCTCCGTGAACGGAGGAGGGTTAGGGTGGAGGCCAGTTCCCTTCCAACATCGCCAGCACTTGCTCGCGCACCTCGCGCCGTTTGGCCTTCATCGCAAAATTCTGCGCGATGGCGTCGACGAACACGACGCGGCGCGGGGCTTTGTACGGCGCCATGTGTTCCTTGCCCCACGCGATCAATGCTTCTTCGGTAACATCGCTCCCCGGCGCGAGCACCACCGCGGCCACCGGCATCTCACCCTTCACGCCGTGCGGCACGCCAACCACGGCGACCTGCGCGACGGCGGGATGCTCGCCGAGCTTGCGCTCGACTTCAGCGGGAAAGACGGAGTAGCCGCCGACCTTGATCATGTCCTTCTCGCGCGCCTGCATGTAGAGCATGCGGCGGCGACCTTGGCGCACGAGGTCACCAGTACGGAACCAGCCGTCGGTGAGAACCTTCACGGTCTCCTCGGGATTGTTCCAGTAGCCCTGCATGACGCCGGGGGTCTTCACCACGAGTTCGCCGACTTCACCTCTCGGGACTTCGCGGCCGTCGGCGCCAACAATCTTGTACTGCACGCCGCGCATGATCTTACCCGCGGCGCCGTCGCCAACCGGCGGCCCCATCGCTGTCGCGAGCGCCCCCGCCGTTTCGGCGAGTCCGTAGCCGCGCGCGAAGCGCGGCAGCTTCGCGCGTCCGAGCCATTTCAATTTCCCGGGTTTGGCCGCGAGCCGGCGGAAGGTGTGGATCAATTCATCGGGGAACGCATCGCCGCCGCCGCCCCAGATTTCGATCGAGCTGAGGTCGTAGTCGCGCGCACCGGCGTCGAGCAGCATGCGATACATCGCCGGGATGCCGGAGAACATCGTGACCCGGTATTCCTGAATCGCCTGCAACACCCGTTGCGGATCGAAGCGGCCCATGAGCAACATCGGCGTGCCCATGGTGAGCTGCAGCAACAACGCCTGATGACCCGAAGTGTGCGCCAGCGGCATGACCAACAGACTCAACGTGTCGCGCCGTCCCGGCAAGAAGGCGATGAGTTTGCCGTAAGTCCGCACCGCGAACATCAGCGCGCGATCGCTCAGCATGGCGCCCTTGGGAAATCCGGTGGTGCCGGCGGTGTAGAAGATGATCGCGAGATCGCCGGGCGCCAGCGGCGACGACGGGAAGGTGTCAGACTCGTCACCGACCAGATCGGTCATGCGAGTCATACCCGCCGGCACGGTCTGGCTGGTAACGAGGATCCAGTGTTCGACAGTTGGGAGCGCGGACCGTTCGCGGATGACGTTTTCGAAGACGCTGCGGTCGGTAATGAAGGTGCGAATGCCGCAGTCCTCGACGAGATGGCGAATCTCATCGAGCCGCAGCATGATGTTGAGCGGCACCGGCACGGCGCCGAGCTTCTGCGCGGCGAACTCGGCGAACGCGGCCTCGATGCGATTGCCGGTCATGAGTGCAATGCGCTCACCTCGGCAGACGCCGAGGTGGTCTAGTCCGTGGGCAATGCGCGCCACGAAGCGCGCGAAGTCGCGGAACGTCACGCAGTCGCCGTGAAAGAACGGGTAGTCGAGCGGCTGATCGAGAAACAGCGCCGGCCGATCGCCGTACAGCTCAGCGAGCCGATCCGGCAACGTGGCCATGCTCAGCCGATCGGCCTCGCGCACAAGGATGCGCCACTTGTCGCGGAAGCGCGGGATCGGCCAGTGTTTTGCGAGAAGACGCGGATGGCTGATGGCGGATGGCGTATCGCCGGTCGGTATTTGAGTCTTCTCTCGGGCCATCAGCTATCAGCGATCGGCCATCGGCGTTTTGAGCCGGCCATCAGCCATCAGCGATTCCGATCAGCGTCCCTTCCAAACCGGTTCGCGCTTTTCTTGGAACGCGTGAATGCCTTCCATCGCGTCTTCGGTCGAAAACACTTCGCCAGCGTAGGCCATCTCCTGTTCGAGCGCTTCCTTGAGCGGCAGCGCGAGGCCTTTGAGGGCCGACTCCTTCACCTTGCGTACGGCGTACGGCCCGTTCTTGCAGATCAGTTCGGCGTAGCGGATGGCAGTCGGCATGAGGTCCTTGAGCGGCACGACCTCGTTGACGATCCCGTAGTGATACGCCTTCTGTGCGCTGATGGGCTCGGCGGTCAGCAAAATCTCCATCGCCCATGGGAACGGAATCTGGCGCGGCAGTTTGGTCGTCGAGCCGCCGCCGGGAAACAGACCGCGGCGCGGCTCACCGATGCCGAAGCTGGCATTCTCCGATGCGATGCGGATGTCGATACCTTGCAACATCTCCATGCCGCCGGCGATGCAGAAGCCATTGACCGCGGCGATGATGGGTTTGTAGATGTCGACATCGCGCAGCACCGCCACCAGCGACGCGTTTACCGGGAACTCCTGCCCGAGCGTTTGCGTCCCGCCGGTTGCGGTGATCTCGCTGATGTTCTGCGTCACCATCGGGATGAATTCCTTCAGATCACCGCCGGCGCAGAAGGCTTTGTCGCCGGCGCCGGTGATGATGGCGACCCACAGCTCGGGGTCGTCGCGGAAATCGAGCCACGCTTTGGCGAGCAAGCCGAAGGCTTCGAAGTTGAGCGCGTTGCGACGCTCGGGGCGGTTGATCGTGATGAACGCAAGGCGTCCCTTCTTCTCGTAGATGATCGGCGGCATACGGCTCCTTCGGGTCGGCCGCGCGTGCGGCGCGGTCAAGCAACCACTTTAATCAAATGATTGAAAGCAGAAACGCGTCCGGGAAGTCAAGGCGATTGGCGCAAGTGCTGTGGCAAGCAACGAAGCGAGCCGGACGAGCGAGCGGTCGCAGCTTGGATCGGACGCTTGGAGTGCGTTCGGGCATCCGCGGCTGACGCCACCGGCGCGCAAAATGCCTTGACACGTTAACAGTTGTAAGTCTAAAAGCGCGCAACGCGTCGGTGTGGAGCCGGCAACAGGGCCGGGGGAGCTCGGTTGGCGAAAGGGGGAATCGCATGCGGCGAATCATCACAGTGTGTGGCGGATGGCGGTGGCTGTTGGCGGCGCTGGTCGCACTCACTTTCGCCCAGCCGGCAGCGGCGCTGTACCTCGACGAAGATCAGAACGTCAGCCTGCGCACGCGCATCTACAGCCAGGCGAGTATCAGCACCAACCGATCGCAAGACGACACCACGCCCACATTTAAACAGGGCCAGTTGGTGCAGAACCGCTTCTTCTTCAATCCCGAACTCGAAGCCAAGCTCACGTCCTACACAGCCTGGATGAAGGGTGCGGGCATGAGTGGCGTGGCACCCGACGACCTCTCGTTCCGGCTCGCCGCCTGGGGCTTCTACGACGGCATCTATGACTATGGCGCGTCGCAGTATTCGAGCACGGCTTCGGCGATCAACCGAGGCTACCCGACTATCAGCCCTGACGTAGCCTCACGCCGCGCCTTCCAACTGGCCGGACCCAGCTTCGTCTTTCCGGGCGTCTGCTCGATCTCGCACAACGGCTGCTCCGCAAGTAACCAGTGCCCAATCCAGGGCGAGTCGTGCATTAAGTCTGCTGGCACTCCCAGCCTTGCCGATCTCCTTCCCGGCGTTAACGTTCAAAATCCTCACGACATCTACGCCACCCAGCGCCGAGTCAATGAACTGTATATGAGCTACAGCAAGGGGCCGGTGTTCTTCCGCATCGGACGCCAGGCGATCTCGTGGGGCGAGTCCGACACCATCGCCTTGCTCGACCAAAACAATCCGTTCGACATCACGCTCGGCGCCCCCGGCGTCTTCGAGGACGTTGACGAAGCGCGCATTCCGCTGTGGACCATTCGCGCCAGCCTCAACTTGTTCGACACCCTCGGCCCGCTGTCGAGCGGATTCATCGAATCGTATTGGGTACCCGGCGATCTCGACGTCAACACCGGCACGCTTCCGATCTTGACGGCCAGCCCCTACTCGGCACCGGGGAAGGACCCGCAGTCCTTGGTGGGCGTTCTGCCCTATCAGTTCGTGTTGCTCGACCGCACCCCGCACTACAATTTCTCGAACAGCCGCTGGGGCGTGCGCCTGCAGAGCGTGGTCGACCGCACCCACACGCTCAGCCTGTGGTACTACACGGCGTTTCCGACTCAGCCCGCGCCCCAAGCGCTTAGCTCAACCGTCATCAATCAACGTGATGCGGACGGACAACAGCTCAGGGCGTTCGTGACCCAAACGGTGCACACCTTGACCGGTGTGGTAGGCGCCGCCGACACGTTTTTTCTGGAGCCGCTCGACAGCATTGTTCGCCTCGAGGGCGAATTCTTCATGCACGAGCCGGGCTTCAATCCGACGTACAACTTGAACATTCAAGCCGGGGGTTCGCCAGTCGCGATTCTCAGCGCTCCACCGGGGAAAATTCTCTATGCCGACCACCTACGCTGGGAAGTCGGCGTCGATCGCTTCTTCTTCCTCCGACTGCTCAACCCAAGCAACAGCTTCGTCTTTGTGAGTGCGATCGTCGGCGACTGGAACCTGAGCGAAGGTGGCCACGTTAACTATAACGGCGCCCCCATCAAGCGGGATTACTACCAAACCGGCCAAACCAAGCAGAACGGGTCTGGCCAGGATCCCAGTTCCTTCGTGCAGGAGAAGCCTGTGGAAGCTTTCGGACAGGTCCACCTGCAAACCGACTATTTGCACGGCCGCCTCACCCCGGCCATCACGTTCATCCAAAACGTGCGCGGCACCTGGGCCGTGTTGCCGAACATCACGTACCGGTGGACCGATTGGCTGTTGTTCAGCATGAACTACGTCACCATCGGTGGTGAGTTCCAGCAACTCGGATTCTTCCGCGACCGCGATCAGCTGCAGTTCCGGGCGACGTATCAGCTCAACTGAGCATCGGGACGCGCGCGCCAGTCCGTCAACACGTTCGCCAGCGTCTGCCGCCACGGGATGGTCACGCACCATCCCGTGGCGACCTGTACCTTCGCGCCACAACCAACCAATTGCGGCACGTCGATCGGCCGGAGCTTGGCCGCATCGACGACCATCTCGACCGAGACGCCGCTCATTGCGATGAGATCCTCGAGCACGGAGCGAATCGAGCGACCCACGCCCGAGCACAAGTTGTAGGCCTCGCCACGTTCGCCGTGCTCGCAAGCCGCAATGTACCCGTCGGCGATGTCGCGGACGTCGCTGAAGTCGCGGATCGCCTCGAGATTGCCCACGCTCAGGCGCGGTGGCTGCAGGCCGCGCTCGATCGCCACTAACTGGCGCGCGAAGTCGGCGCAGACGAAGGCCGATCGCTGCCCCGGTCCGGTGTGATTGAACGGCCGGACCCGCACGATGTCCAAGCCCGGCGGCTGGCTCCACTGATACGCGACCAAATCCGCCGCCGCTTTGCTGACGCCGTACGGACTCAGCGGCCGCCACGGGCACGTTTCGGTGATCGGCAGATCGCTGGGTTCGACGCGACCATACGCGTCGCCCGAGCCGACGACGAGCACTCGGCAACTGGGAGCCGCGTCGCGCACGGCAGCGAGCACGTAAATGGCGCCGAGCACGTTAGCACGCATCGCCGCGGTCGGATCACGCAACGATTGCGGCACGAACGTCAGGCCGGCGAGATGAAACAGCGCCGTGGGTTGCGCCGCGGTGACGGCGTTCGCAACGCTCTCCGCATCCTCGATGTCGGCGGCGATGATCTTGATCTGCGGATCGGTGGGTCGACTCCCACCCGGCCGCACGGTGCCCGATACTTCGTGGCCGCGCGCCAGCAACCGTGCCGCGAGATGTTGCCCCGCAAAGCCACCGATGCCAGTGATCAGCGCGCGCATCGGGAACGGCGCTACCCTCGACCGGTGCGCAACGCCGCCAGGTCAGCATCGACCATCATCTCGATGAGCTGATGGAAACTCACCGTCGGCGACCAGCCGAGCTGGGCGTGCGCCTTGCCCGCGTTGCCGACCAGCGCGTCGACTTCGGCCGGGCGCTTCAGCGCCGGATCGATGCGGACGTAGTCGCGCCAGTTCACCCCCATGCGGCCGAACGCCAGCTCGACGACTTCCTGCACCGTGTGTTGCTCGCCGGTCGCGATCACATAGTCGTCGGGCTGCGGCTGTTGCAGCATCAGCCACATCGCGCGCACGTAGTCCTTGGCATACCCCCAATCGCGCCGGGCCGCGAGGTTGCCCAGCCGCAACTCGGACGCCAAACCAAGCTTGATGCGCGCCGCCGCTTCGGTGACCTTGTGGGTGACGAACTCCCGCCCGCGCCGCGGTGATTCGTGGTTGAACAAAATCCCGCTGCACGCATAGAGGCCGTAGCTTTCGCGATAGTTGACCGTGATGTAATGGCCGTATACCTTGGCCACCCCGTAGGGGCTGCGCGGATGGAACGGCGTGGTTTCGACCTGCGGCACCTCGCGCACTTGGCCGAACATCTCACTCGACGACGCCTGATAGAATCGGGTGGTGCTATCCACCAGGCGAATCGCTTCGAGCCAGCGAGTCACGCCGATGGCGTTGAACTCCGCCGTCAGCACCGGCTGGTCCCACGAGGTCGGCACGAACGATTGCGCCGCCAGGTTGTAGACCTCCTGCGGGCGCAGCCGCCGCAGTAGCGTGATCAGCGACAATTGATCGAGGAGATCAGCTTGCACCAACTCGAGGCGGTCGCGCAGATGCTCGATGCGCGCGAAGTTCTCCGTGCTGGCGCGCCGCACCATGCCAAAGACCTGATAGCCTTCGTCGAGGAGCAACTCGGCGAGGTACGACCCGTCTTGCCCGGTGACGCCGGTGATCAGCGCACGCTTCACGGCGTGGAGGTTCCCGCGCGACCGTAGTGGTCTTCGATGCGGACCACGTCGTCGAGCTCCGCTGTGGACGCTTCGAGCACATCGCAGGTCTCGATGGCGATCATTCGATGGCGCAGTCCGGTGTGGATGCGAAAGCTCTCGCCCGGCGTCAACACGATCACGCGGCGCGGCTCGTCGCCTTCGGCCACTTCGAGTTGCAGGCGGCCGCTCAGCACGTGAATCGTCTCGTCCTTCTGCCGGTGGTACTGGTAGCTGAGTGCGCTGCCCTTCTCGATGTGCAGGGTCTTGCCCACGTAGCGTTCGGTGTGCGCCCAGATCAACTCATAACCCCACGGCTTGTCGACGCGGCGTGCCGGATGTGCTGTGGCGTGCTTCATAGCCCAAGATAGATCAGCATCGTCGCGGTGACGATCCAGAGTACGAGATCGATTAGCAACGGCCGATCGTTCAGCAGCAACTGCGCCGGATTCCCGCCCTCTTCGCGCTGATGCACGAGATAGAGGTAGCGAAAAATTCCGAACAGCACGAAGGGAATCGTCACGTACAGCTTGTCGGTGCCGAGTTTGTGAATCACTTCCGGCGACGCGGTGTAGATGGCATACGCAACCACCGTCGACGCGGTGACCACGGAGATCATTTGATCCAGAAAGTACGGGCTGTATTCCTTGAGACTCGCGCGGTGCTCGGTGGCACGCGCTTCAAGCAGCACCAGCTCGTGCCGGCGCTTCGAGAAACCGAGGAACGTCATCAGCAAGAAGGTGCAGATGATCAGCCAGGGCGATACCGGCACGTTGATCACCACACCGCCGGCGATGGCGCGGATCACGAAGCCCGCGGCGATCGTCATCACGTCGAGGATCACGACTTCTTTGAGCTGAAACGTGTACGCCACCTGCAGCGCGAAATAGAAACCCACCAACGCTGCGAAGCCGCTGCCCAAGAGCGCCGCGCTGCCCAGACCGCCGGCGACCAGCACCGTGGACAAACCGATGGCAGCCGAGCGGCTGACACGTCCAGCCGGCAGCGGTCGACGCGATTTGAGCGGATGCTGCCGGTCGCGGTCGCAATCACGGATGTCATTCATCACGTACGCGCCGCTCGCAATCAGACAAAACACCGCGAAGCCGGCGGTCACGAGCAGCGTGTCGTGCATCACAAATAGGTGCTTGGAGAAAATCAGCGCGGCATACACCACCGTGTTCTTGTGCCACTGCCACGGGCGCATCAGTTGCACGTAGTCCCACAGCACCGCGGCCCGTCCAGTTTCCACGGCCGCAACCTCTGCGTTACGCGCGCTTTCCATGGCTCCCGGCACTGTGGCGCAAGCGCTCGCCGTACATGCGTTCGTAGTAGTCGGTATAGGCGCCGCTCTTGATGTGTTCCCACCACGCACGGTTGTCGCGATACCAGGCTACGGTTGCGCGCAGCGCGGCCGCAAATTCGTGGCGTGGAATCCAACCCAGCGCACGTTCGATCTTCGCTGGGTCCATCGCATAACGGCGATCGTGGCCGAGTCGATCGGTTACGTGCCGCACCAGCGACGCCGGCTTCCCCAACTCCGCCAGAATCATCTCGGTGAGCGCGCGATTGGTCTGCTCGCTGCGCGCGCCGATGTTGTAGACCTCACCCGGCTCGCCGCGACGCAGCACGAGATCGACCGCGGCGCAGTGATCCGCGACGTGAATCCAATCGCGCACGTTCATGCCGTCGCCGTAGAGCGGCACTGGCTGGTCATTGAGCAGGTTGGTGACGAACAGCGGAATGACCTTCTCCGGAAACTGATAGGGGCCGAAATTGTTCGAACAACGCGTCACCATCACCGGCAAGCCGTAGGTGGTGCGGAACGACAGGGCGAGCAAGTCCGCCGCGGCTTTGCTCGCGGCGTACGGGCTGCTCGGCTGAAGCGGAGACTCTTCGGTGAACGCGCCGGTCGGCCCCAAGCTACCGTAAACCTCGTCGGTGGAAACCTGCACGAACCGCTTCACGCCAGCGCGCCGGGCGCAGTCGAGCAGCGCCAGCGTGCCGGCGACATTGGTGTGCAAAAACGCGTCGGGGTCATCGATGCTGCGATCGACATGCGACTCGGCGGCGAAGTTGACGACCGCATCGACGCCCTCGTCGAGCAGCGTGGTCACCAACGCCCGGTCGGCAATGTCGCCGCGAACGAAGCGATAGCGCGGATGCGTTTCGAGTCCGGCGAGATTTTCGAGATTGCCGGCGTACGTCAGCACGTCGAGGTTGGCCATCTCGTCCTCGGGGTGCTCGGCGAGCACCATCCGCACGTAGTTGGCGCCGATGAAGCCCGCGCCGCCGGTAACCAGAATCTTCATGCGATGACTAGTCTAGCCGTGCCGGCCGCGGCAGTCGAACCCTATCTGCCGTCGGGCCGGTTGAGGTAGGTGTCGCGCAGGTGCGCGTAGACGAGATGAAACGCCACCAGGTGAAAGTCTTCGATGTGCTGCACGTTGTCGCTCGGAACGCGGACGCAATGATCGACCAAGTCCTTCAACTCGCCGCCGCTCTGGCCGGTGAAACCGATCGTACACGCGCCGGCGGCGCGCCCAAGCCGCATCGCTTCGAGCACATTGGGCGAACGACCGCTCGCACTGACGCCGATGACGACGTCGCCGGCGCGCACGAAGTTGCGCAACTGCTCGGCAAACACGCGCCGGTATTCGGTGTCGTTCGCCCACGCCGTCATCAGCGGCACATTGTCGGTCAGAGCCATCACCCGCAAGCGACGCGGCGAGCCGGTCACATCGCCCTTGCCGAGGTCGTTGGCGAAGTGCGAAGCGGTCGCCGCGCTGCCGCCGTTGCCGAGCACGAAGATCGTGTGGTCGGTGTCGCCGGCGTCGACGATCCGTTGAATCACCGTTTCGATCACGTCGAGCGGCATCTGCTGCGCCAGCGCAGCCGTGCGATCGAGATAGGCGCGTAAGTCCGTCATGCCAGGCGGCCGAACTTGTACCTGCCGCGTCGGCACACGGTCAAGTCCGAAGCTGTAAGCTCGACAAACGCAAAAGGGGCGATCGACTGGCCCGCCGCACCGCTCACGCTGGATGCAAGGTCATCAGCACGCCATTGCGCGGTCGCATCGTCACGCGCAGCTCAGGCTGGGGCGTGTGTCCGGGGACGCGCGTCAGGCGATAGCGTTGGACGATCATCGCCAGGATCAGCTGCGCTTCCATCAGGGCGAACTCGTTGCCGATACACAGTCGAGGTCCGCCGCTGAAGGGAAAGTAAGCGAAGCGATGGCGGCTGGCCGAGCGCTCGGGCGTAAAGCGGTCGGGGTCGAACTGATCGGGGTTGTCCCACCAATCGCGATGGCGGTGGGTGACGTAGGGGCTGAGAAAGATGACCGAGTTGGCGGGAATTTCGAAGCCGCCGACTTCATCAGTGTTGATGGCCTGCCGTCCGATGCCGGACACGGGCGGATACAGGCGCAGCGTCTCATCGACTACCTGGCGCGTGAAACGCAACTGCGGCAGATCCGCAATCGTCGGCACGCGGTTGCCGAGCGCCGCGGCGACTTCGGCGCGCAGGCGCGATTCCACGTCCGGATGGTCCGCGAGCAGATGCCACGTCCAGGCGAGCGTGACCGCGGTGGTTTCGTGACCCGCCAGCACGAAGGTCATCACCTCATCGCGCAGTTGGCGATCGCTCATACGTTCCCCGGTATCGGCGTCGCTGGCCTGCAACAGCATCGACAAGAAGTCGGGCGCATCGGCGCCGCTGCGGCGGCGCTGGGCGATGATGTCGAACACCACGCGATCCAGTTCGCGGCGTGCGCGTCGAAAGCGCAGGTTGCGTGGCGTCGGAATCGCCAGTGGCAGCGCGAACGGGTGCGTGACCAGATGCGTCAGATGTTCCAGTGCCACGAGCATCGCGCGACCGACCTCGTTGCTATCGCCCGCGAGATCGATACTGAACAGCGTGCGGCCAACGATCCCAAGCGTCAGGTCGGACATCGCGGCCATCAGATCGAATGGCCCCGAGCGCGCACTCTGCCAACGATCGAGTGCGCGAGTGGTCGCATCGGTCATGGTAGTGGCGAAGCTTTCTATTCGCTGCCGATGAAATGCGGGTTGCGCCAAACGTCGCTGCCGACGCCAGAAGTCGCCTTCGCTGGTGAACAGGCCCTCTCCCAGCAGCGGCTTCGCCTTCGCGATCAGCTTGCCCTTGACGTAGTTACGATTGTTGTCCTGCAGTACGTGCTTCACGTGGTCGGGGTGAAAGAGAATGTGGCCCCGAAAAGGCCCCGGAATGCGCACCACGTCGCCGAACTCGGCAGCCAAGGCGGCGGGGTACCCGAACGGATCACGGCGCGCCTCGATGAAGAAGCCCAATGGCGTGCGAAAGCGCGGCGCGGGTGCGCGCCTCGGTCTGGCGATCGGCTCGATCACCGTTGCTCCTTGCGTTGCCACAGACATGCGCGAGAGCAAGGCGAAGGCCAGCCCCTACTGGTCGACTACGGACGGACACTCACCCGGCGAAGGACGAGTCCACCGCCATCGGTTGTAAGTGTCGGCATCAAGATGCCGGGGATGCCGCGGGCTGTTCGCGATCAGATCGCGCCGATGTGGGGGATCACATGTTTCCCGAAGAGCTCGATCGAGCGCAGCACGGCTTCGTGCGGGATGCGGCCGGCTTGCATCAGACAGAGCACACGGTCGATGCCGGCGGCCTTGTAGGCTTCGAGTTTGCGGATGCATTTGTCGGGATCGCCGACGATCACCATGTCTTCCGCGTCGAGCTCGTCAAACGTGACGCTGTTGTCGATGACCTTGGCGATGATCGGGTGCGCCTTGCGGAATTCTTCGTACGGCCCGATCTGCTGCGCCTCGCGGCCGCGTGCGGCGAGCACCTGGAACGCGTAGCGCATGTACCACAGCGCGGCGTCGTGACCGCCGTTGGTGCGCGCCTGCTCGTTCGTCTCCGCGCAGTGCACGATGGTGAAGGCGCCGACTTGATTGTTCACGGCTTTACCAATCGGTGTCTGCGCACGCTGCGCGGCATGATAGGTCTTGATCTGTTCCGCCACTTCACCGACCGTCAGGAACAACGTCAACCCGAGCGCGCCGATGCCGAGTTGGCCGGCGAGCTGCCAACTCTCCGGGCTGGTCGCCGCTACCCACAGCGGCGGATGCGGTTTCTGAATCGGCTTGGGAATGATCGAGCGTTCGGGAATGGAGAAGTGCTTGCCGGTGTACGCCGGAAACGGATCCTCCGTCCACATGCGCGGGATAACTGCGAGCGCTTCCTGCCACATCGAGCGGCTGTCCTCGAACTTGATGCCGAACGCTTGTTGCTCGTACAGGCTCGACCGACCGGTGCCGAACTCGAGCCGGCCGTTGCTCATGATGTCGAGCACCGCGGCGCGCTCGGCGACTCTGATTGGATGGTTGAACGGATACGGCAGCAACGTCACGCCGTGGCCGATGCGAAGGCGCTGGGTGCGCGCCGCGACCGTTGCGAGAAAGACCTCCGGCGCCGACGAATGCGAGAACTCGGTGAGGAAGTGATGCTCGACCTCCCACAGGGTATCGAAGCCCATCCTGTCCGCCAGCTCCGCCTGCGCCAACGCTTGCCAATAACACTCGTACTCGCTGCGCGCGTGCCACGGCTTGAGCATCTCCATCTCGTAGAGCAAGTCGATCTTCATGCGTCCTCCAGATTCCAGCGCCGCGTAGGCTTAGGGTACGTCGCGTTGGCTTAGCACGACGCGCGGGCCACGCGTCAAGTCGCGAGCGCGTGCGCGCGCCGAAAGGCGCTGAACGCGGCGAGCGCCGCGGTGGAGAACACGATGCCCAGCAGCATCAGAGTCGTTTCCATGCCGAGCCGATCGACGAGCATGCCCACCGGCGGTCCGATGAGAACAAAGCCCAAGCGGAAGCAGAGCGCGTTCAACGACAGCACACTCGCGCGCGTGTCGTCGGGCGCATCATTTTGCAGGGCGCTGACGAGAATCGGCGCTTGCAAGCCGCGGATCGTCATGAAGCACAGGTAGAAGGTCACGGCGTTCGCCGACGTGCTGAAAGCAAGCGCGCCGTAGCCGATCGGGATCAGCAGACAACAGGCGAACAAGACAGCATTGCGGCTCGTCCGCTGCGCCACGCGCGCGCTGAAGAGCGACACCGACGCGAGATAGAGACTGGCGAATGCCCACAACGGGCCGAACCAGAACTCCGGAATGCCCCGGCTCTGCATGTAGAGCTGGATCAGCCAGACCATGACGAAAGTCGACAGACTGAGCACGACGCTCAGCGCGACTGCCGCGCGCAGTCGTGCGTGGTGGAGCAGTGTATGCCGCACGATCCGCCACGCTTCGACCATGTGCGAGACTTGCTGCGAGGCATGCTCCCGCGGTGGTTCCTGCATCGCCGTCACCGTTCCAAGGGTCATCAGTGCGAACGGCAGTTGCAGCCAAAACGGCAGACGCGGGCTGAGCGCATAGAGGTAACCGCCGAGAGCCGAAGACATCGCCTCGCTGGTCTGGGACGCCGCCCGCAGACGCCCTTCCCATCTGGGATACTCGCCGGTCCGATCAGACTGTTGCAGGGCGGTGAACAGCAACGCGCTGTCCGCCCCCGAGGCAAAGGCGATTCCGCCGCCGAGCACGACCTCGGCAGCAATCATCCCGATGAAGCTCGTGCCCATCGCGTAGAGCAGCCAGCCGGCGATCCACAGGACCGCCCCGATCAACAGCGACGTGCGGCGTCCCAGTCGATCGGCCGCGTAGCCCGACGGAAACTCGAAGAGGACTGCGGCGATCGAAAACATCGTCTGCAGCAGCATGATGTCAGTCAGCGACATCCCGATCTGGTCCTTCCAGAAGATAGTGATGATCGGAATCGGGAAGAGCACCGTGCGCAGCCCGCCGTAGGTGACGAGCAAAGTCGCCGTCGATGTTTCGCGCGAGTTCATTGCGTTCCGAGCACCGTGGCGGCGGCTCATTGGTGCGGCAGTTGTGGTCCGGCCGACCGACACGGCGTCAACCTTGCCGGAGAGTCGGTGCCCGCTTCAAGGCGTTCGATCACACGACTGTCATAGGCCGATCACTTCGAGCTTTCCGAACTACTTAGACCGGAGGTCACGATCGGGCCGGTCATTCTTTGCTGCGAAGGAGGTCCTTCACTTCTTCAGGCCGCTCGACGAAATCCCTGACAACTGCTTCATCAACGCCTGCATGGTTTCGGGCGAGGTCCACACGTCGAAGGTGGCGCGGCGTTGGGCGTCGGTTTCAGTGACGACTGCGTCGACGGCGTGTTGCTGCAGGAGGCGCTTGGTGTGAGCGTAGGCGGGTTGTGAGTACGAGCCGAGCAGGCGCGCTTTCTCGATGCACACGCGCTCGAGATCGGACGGCTCGACGACGTCGTCGAGCATGCCGAGATCGCGGGCGCGGTCGGGGTTGTGCAACTCGGCGTCGAGCATGATGGTGCGTGCTTGCCGATTGCTGAGCGCAAGCGCGGTGATCTCGAACGCGCCGGTCGGTAACGGCAGGCCGATAGCGGTCTCGTTGAGGCCGATCTTGGCGTTGCCACGCGCGGCGATGCGCACGTCGCAAGCGAGCAAAATGATTCCGCCGCCGGCGATCGCGTGACCGTTCACCATCGCAATCGTTGGCTTGGAAAGCGTCCACAAACTGAAGACGCCGTCTTTGCTCCCGAACCCCGAACCGGTGCCGCCTTGGGCGGCGGTCGTCAGCATCTTGAGATCAAGTCCGCCGCTGAAGAACTTCCCGCTACCGGTGACGATCACCGACCGAACGGCACCATCGTTCTTCGCCGCCTCGCACACAGTGTGGAGGTCGTTCATCAACTCAGCGTTGATCGCGTTGGCCGGCGGGCGATTCAGCGTCAGAATGCGAACACCGCCATCAACGTCACGGGTTTCAATCGTCATGCGAAGCCTCCAGGTTCACAACCCCACTGCGGTACGCAGCGCCGTGATCTCGCGAAATGTCAGTGCGCGATGCGCGCCCGGAGCAAGTTTGCCGAGGTGCAGCGGGCCGAGTTGGATGCGCACCAGCTTCTCCACCGACAAGCCGACCTGCTCGCACATCTGACGAATCTCGCGCTTGCGACCTTCCCGCACGACGATCTCCAGCCACGCCTTCTTGTCGCGCGCTTCGATCACTCGCACTTCCGCCGGCGCGGTCAGGCCGCCTTCGATGCGCACCCCCGTGCGCAGGCGCAGCAACACCGGCTCGTCCGGCGTGCCCCGTACTTTCACGCGATAGGTCTTGGCGATGCCGTAGCGCGGATGCGTCAACCGCTGCGCCAGCTCGCCGTCGTTGGTCAGCAGCAGCAGACCGGCGGAGTGAAAATCGAGTCGTCCGACCGGGAAGACGCGCACTCGCACGTCCGGCAACAGGTCGCGCACTGTTGTGCGGCCTTCGGGATCGGACAACGTGGTCACCACGCCGACGGGTTTGTAGAGCAGAATGTAGTGCAGATCGGTGACGGTGGGCAGCGCGCGGCCGTTAACGCTGATCCGATCCGTCCGCGGGTCCGCCTTCGTTCCCAGTTCCGTCACCACGCGGCCGTTGATCCGCACCTTCCCCGCGCGGATCAATTGTTCCGCCATCCGCCGCGAACTCACGCCGGCCTGACTCAGGAGCTTCTGTAAGCGCACCGGGATCGTGGGATGTTTCGGTTCCGTCGTCGGTTTGGACGGAGGTCTCGGACGTGTCGTTGCTGGTTTCACCGGCTGTTAGCTCCTTCAGGGCGGGCAAGTCGTTGAGGTCCTTAAGGCCGAAGACTTCGAGGAACTCCGGCGTGGTCGTGTAGAGCAGCGGCCGGCCCACGGTCTCCTTGCGGCCGGCGATTTTGATCAACCGCTTGGCGAGGAGCGACGTCAGCGCGCCCTCGACATCGACTCCACGGATGGCCTCGATCTCCGCCCGCGTCGCCGGTTGCTTATACGCGATGATCGCGAGCGTCTCCAACGTCGCGCGGCCGATGCGCGCGGGTTTCTCGCGTAACAGCGTGCGAACCCAGTCGGCGTTCTCCGGCGCGGTGCGAAATTGGTAGCCGCCGGCCACTTCGACCAGCCGCAAACCCCGATGCGCGTGGTCATACGCGTGCTGCAGACGCTTGGCCGCGGCGATGATCTCCTTCGCGCTCGGCCCGTCGAGCAATTGCACCAGACGGCGCAGCGCCACCGGGGTGCCGGCGGCAAACAGCATGCTTTCGACAATCGAGTCGAGGCGCGAGAACTCGGTTGCCGCATCGGTCGTCGGTTCGGCCTCCGCGGCGGCGTCGATCTCGCCGATGTCCTCCGACTCGATCGGGTCGTCGATCGGCTTGGTCTGCTCGTCCACCTCATCCATCGTGAGACTCATCGTCCACTTCCTCCCCTGCCGCAACCTCTGCCACTACGGATTCGGCTGCGACAATTCCCCCCTCGTATTCGTCGGACAAGTCGAGCGAGACGCTGCGGATGTCCGCCACCCGCAGTGTGATGACGATGCGATCGAAGAGCTGCTCCTGCACCGCCTGTATCGCTTGCATGCGCATCAGTTCGAGCACGGCGAGGAACGTGACGATAATTTCCATCCGGCTCGCGTCCTCGTCAAACAGACTGTCGAATTCGATCGACTTGGCGATGCTGAGAGTCTGCAACAACGACTGCACGCGGTCGCGCAACGAGATGCGCTCGGTGATGACTTCGTGGACGGCTTCGGGACGCGCGCGCTTGAGTACGGCCTGGAACGCGGTGAGCAGATCCCAGATGCTGGCGCGGATCTGCGGCAAGCCCTCATCGGCAGCGGGCTCGACTTCATCGAGCGAAGGCTCGCGTGTGAAGACATCGCGGCGGAGCAACGGGCGCTCGCCGAGTTGCTGCGCCACCTCGCGGAAGCGTTGATATTCGAGGAGCTGCCGCACGAGGTCAGCGCGCGAATCGACTTCCTCCTCGTCGTCGCCTTCACCCTCGGTTGGCGGCAGCAGCAGACGCGACTTGATCAGCGTCAGCGTCGCCGCCATCACCAGAAACTCGCCGGCAATGTCGAGATTGAGATCGCGCATCACGTCGAGGTGGGCAAGGTACTGGTCGGTGATGGTCGCGATCGGTATGTCGACGATCTCGACCTCCTCGCGCTTGATCAAGTGCAGCAACAGATCGAGCGGTCCCTCGAAGACTTCGAGCTTGACGCGATACGGCGGCGTCCGCGATCCGACGGCCTCGTCGTCGTCGGCCGCGTCGGAGATGAATTCTTGGCTCTCGTCACTCATCGTCACTCACTCGCCCACTAGTCCAAGTGCATCGCCGAGCGGACTTCGGCCATCGTCTGCTCAGCGACGGCGCGAGCACGCTGGTTACCCTGTTCGAGGACATCGGTGACCGTCTGCGGGTGGCGCTCGAATTCGGCGCGGCGCTCGCGGAGCGGATCGAGTTCAGCGTTGACGTGCTTAATCATGATCTTCTTGCACTCGAGACAGCCGATGCCGGCGGTGCGGCAACCGGCGGTCACGTACTCGATCTCGTCGGGGGTGCAATAGATGCGGTGCAGGTTGAACGCCGGGCAATCGTTGGGCTCGCCCGCGTCGGTGCGCCGCACACGCCGCGGGTCGGTCATCATGCGGCTCAACTTCGCGTCGACATCTTTGGCGGAGTCGGAGAGGTAGACCGCGTTGTTGTAGCTCTTGCTCATCTTGCGGCCGTCGGTGCCGGGAATCTTGGGCACCTCGGTGAGCAGCGTGTCCGGCTCGGGAAACACCGGACCATAGAAGTTGTTGAAGCGGCGCACGATCTCGCGGGTGATCTCGATGTGCGGCGCCTGGTCGATGCCGACCGGCACCGCGGTGGCCTTGTACATGATGATGTCGGCGGCCTGCAGCACGGGATAGCCGAGGTGGCCATAGTTGATCTTGGTCATCTCGGCGTCGTCTTCGCCTTGGATCAAACCCAGATCGCGCGCTTGCTCCTTCACCGTCGGGTTGCGCAACAGCCATGGCGTCGGGATGATCATCGACAGCAGCAGATGGAGTTCGGCGTGTTCCTTCACGGCAGACTGGCGGAAGATCACGGTGCGTTCCGGATCGAGTCCCGCGGCTAGCCAATCGGTCACCATGTCGCGCGTGCGCTGCGCCAGTCCTTCGCTCTCGCTCGCTGTCGTCAGCGTGTGCCAATCAGCGACGAAGAAGAAGCACTGGCGTTCGCTCTGCAGGCGAATCCAATTGCGCAACGCACCGAGGAGGTTGCCAAGGTGCAACTGCGCCGTCGGCCGCATGCCGCTGACAATGATCCCTGGTAACTGCGACTGTGCTGGAAACTTCGGCTGCAATGGACTCACCACCGGCTCCCCGCCCCCACCCAACGTCTGCTCCACTATCTCACAACAGTACACGGATAAAGAGGTTGATCACGGGATTGATCACGCGGCCGAGCGAGCGCGTCATGAGCAGCATGAAGACGATCATCATCCCATAGCGTTCGAGCCGAGCAACCACGATCGCTTGCGCGCGCGGCAGCAGCCCCACCAAAACGCGCCCCCCGTCGAGCGGCGGGATCGGCAGCATGTTGAACACCGCCAACACGACGTTGAAGCCGACGCTGCGCGCCGCCATCATCGCCAGCGGGGTGAGCACCGCGGCGGCGATCCCGCTTAGTTCCTCGCCGCGGGGCGCCAGCCCGACGATCAGCTTCAGGACGCCCGCGCTGAGAATCGCCAGGATCACGTTCATCATCGGCCCCGCGCCCGCGACCAACACCATATCGCGCTTGGGATTGCGCAGGTTTCCGAAATTGACCGGCACCGGCTTCGCGTAGCCGAACAGAAACGGCGCCCCGGTGACGATCAACATCAGCGGGATGACGATGCTGCCGAGCGGATCGATGTGGGCGATCGGGTTGAGCGTCAGCCGCCCGGCTTGCATCGCCGTGTCGTCACCGCACCAGTACGCGACCACCCCGTGCGCCAGCTCGTGCAGAATGACGGCCGCCAACACCGGCAGCGCCCACACGCACACCCCTTGCACGATGGTTTGGATATTCTCGGGCACGACGAAACCGTAGCAGAAAGGCCACACAGCCGCCACGCAGTGTCAGCCATTGGCGGGCCTTGCGGCCGGTGTTCTACGAAGGTGTCGGAAGTTCGATTCGTGATTGAGCCGGCGCCGCGGATTCCGTACACTCCGCCACCATGACACGGCCACCCATCCTCGCCTTCGACGCGAACGCCAGGGAATGAAGCTCCCCAACGCCACCCGCGCGATAGTCGAGCGAGAGAAGATCACTGAGTATCTCTTGAATGCCGCACACCGGCGGCAAGGCGGCATTCTTTCAGGCTTTGGGGTTCGACCATGACAATTGGCAGGCCATGGCAGAGGCATTGCGCAAGCTCGCTCTCATCGCAGAGGTCACGAAACGGGTGGAATCGCACCACGGGTGGAAGTATGTTGTCGACGGTTCGATGGAGATAGCTGGAAAACGATCGCACTCGGTTCGCACCATTTGGATCGTCGAACGCGGGCTGGACGCACCGCGGCTCGTCACAGCGTATCCACACGAGCAATAGGAGCGAATATGATCAAGGAACACGAACGAGTTGTCTTGACTGCCGCTGTGCCCGACGAAAATCTGGAACCCGGCGACGTGGGAACCGTGGTGCACGTGTACCGAGACGGAGGGGCATACGAGGTGGAGTTCGTCGCGCTCGACGGACATACGGCAGCGGTCGTCACTCTTGAGGCGTCACACGTTCGCGCCGTCTCGCATCGCGAGATCACCCACGCTCGCGAACTGTCGGCCGCCAGCTCGTGACCGCTGCGGTATACGAGATCCTTCGTGATTGAGACCGTCATGGTGAGCGACGAGTTAAACGAAGACCATCGGCGTTGATCGGCGCCCATCGGCGGTTTCATCCCATCTTCGCTTTGGGGCGAGCGATTCCGATTGAGCCGGCGCTGCGGATTCCATACACTCCGCCACCATGGCACGGCCACGCATTCTCGCGTTCGTCATGGCGGGCGGTAAGGGCGAACGGCTCTACCCGCTTACCAAGGATCGCTCGAAGCCGGCGGTGCCGTTCGGCGGCCGCTACCGCATCGTCGACTTCGTGCTCAGCAACCTGGTCAACTCCGACCTGCGCTCGATTTACATCCTGACCCAGTACAAGGCGCAGTCGCTGGTCGAGCATCTCGAACGCGGCTGGACCTGGCGCGTCGGCGGCCGCGACGGCTTCATCCGCGCCGTGCCGGCGCAGATGAAACTCGGCGACGTGTGGTACCGCGGCACGGCCGACGCGATCTTTCAGAATCTCAACCTCGTGCGCGACTCCGGCGCCGACTTGGTCTTGGTCTTCAGCGCCGACCACATCTACAAGATGAACGTCCGCCAGATGCTCGACTTCCACTTGCGCACCGGCGCCGCGGCCACCGTCTCGTGCCTTCCGGTGCCGCGGGCGAGCGCGACGCAGTTCGGCGTGGTGGCGGTCAACGATCAGTGGCGGGTGACCGGCTTCGTCGAGAAGCCCAGCGATCCGCCGGCGATCCCGGGCCGCCCAGACGAGTCGTTCGCGTCGATGGGCAACTACATCTTCAACGGCGACGTGCTGAAGCAAGTGCTCGGCGAGACCACCGGCGGCACTCAACTGTACGACTTCGGCAAAGACGTGCTACCCGCCATCACCGCCACGCATCCGGTGTACGCGTACGACTTTCGCCGCAACCGCATCCCCGGCCTCAACGAAGGTGAGTACGCGTACTGGCGCGACGTCGGCAGCATCGAAGCGTTCTACGAAGCCAATATGGACCTCAAAAGCGTCGTGCCGCAGCTCAATCTCTACAACTGGCAGTGGCCGATCATGACCGCGCGCTTCAACGATCCACCCGCGAAGTTCGTTTTCGACGAAGAGGGTCGGCGCGGTGTCGCCGTGCAGTCGGTGCTCGCCAGCGGTTGTCTACTGAGCGGCGGCTACGTGAAGGATTCCATCCTCGGCCGCAACGTCGTGGTCGACGGCGGCGCCGAGGTGCGCGATTCGGTCTTGATGGACAACGTCGTGATTGGTGCCGGCGCCCGCGTGCGCCGCGCCATCATCGACAAAAACGTGTGCGTGGCCCCAGGCGACTCGATCGGCGAAGACTTCGGCCGCGATTGCGAACGGCACACCGTTTCGCAGAACGGCATCGTCGTGGTCGAGAAGGCTCCGGACACGCCCGATCTGTTGTCGCGGAATTGGTGAAATCGTGGCTCGTGCTCGTGACTCGTGCTCGTCGGGCTCAGATCCGACCCGATCACGAATCACGAGCACGAGTCACGATACGTCTTCCAACGCTTCAAGCCTCGTGGTGTCGTCGTACACTTTGATTTGGGCTTCCGCGTACAGCGCGCGGGTGCGTTCGGTGACGGCGCCGACGCGAACCAGCGCCGGCATCATCAGGTCCTTGAAGGCGTGAATGGCGCCAACGGCACGTTCCGGTCGGATGCCCTGCGCTCGTGCCTCGGCAATGCCGGCGACGAAGTCGGCGGGATCAATATCGCTGTGCTCCAAGACTTGCAGATACCCCGGCTCGGGAATGGTCGCTTCGCCGCGGCGGCGGCCGCCGCCGTTGGCCTCGACCATGTAGCGCATCGCCTCGAAGGTGAACTGGGCCGCATCCTCGCGCTCGTCGGCGTGCATGTCGCGGATCGCTTCGGCGACATATACGTGACCGAAGGCAACGTGGCGGGCCTCGTCCCGCAGCACCAACTCGACGATCTGGCGAAGCAACGGATCGGTGGTCGTGCGCCGCATGTTGTGAAACGCGCCGAGCGCCAATCCTTCGATGATCATCTGCATGCCGAGACACACCTTCACCCAATGATCGGCTTGCAAGGTGAGGTCGATCAAGATCTTTAGCGACGGCGAGATCGGATAGATCTCAGCGAGCTTGCGGACGTAGCGCGCAAACACTTCGACGTGGCGCGCTTCGTCCATCGTCTGCGTCGCGGCGTAGAGTTTGGCCTCGTAGTCCGGCACCGCGTGGACCTGCTGCGCGGCAACCATCAGCGCACCCTGTTCGCCGTGCAGGAACTGCGACAGAATGTACGCCGTATTGTGCGCGTTGAACGCCGCCTTGCGGCGAGCGTCGAGCCGCTGCATGAACGGAATCTGCATGACCGTCGAGCGCGCGTCGTCCATCAGCGGCTGCGACGGATCGATCGCCTGCGTCCAGTCGATCTGCTGCTCCGCGTCCCACTGCAATCGCTTCGCCTTGGAGTACAGCTCGCGCAACTTTTCGATGTCGATCAGGTAATCGAACTGCCATACGACATCCATCGGCGCTTGGTAGTGGTCGGTGGTTGCGGGGGCGCCCATATGCCCAACTCTGTCACGCGCCGCTGAGGCTGGCAAACGAAACGATCAGTGTGCGGGCTTCGCACAGAGCGACCCTCGATGCGATCGCTTCGCATCCCCGAATTGACGACTCGCCGCAATGTGGAGTACGGTCGCCGGCGTCGTCTAGTCAAAGTGATAGGGCGCATGTCGAAAGGGTGAGTCATGATTCGTTGGGGTACGTCGCTATGACATTCGAGTGGCTAGCGATGCATGCCCGGCGGCTCTCGCTGTTCCGTGGTCTCGTAGCGGGTTGCCTGTCGCTCGTGATGCGCGGACCGGCAGCGGCGCAGATCACGGCGACGCCGCGCCCGCCGACGCACGCGCTGACCCGTGGGGCATCGAACGTCCGCCAGATTCTTCCACCCGACGTGCAGTCCGATGACGGGCTGTACCACGCAGCGATCAGTTACGACGGTTCAGCGATTGTCTTCAACGACAAGGTGAACGTGTTCGAGGTTACGACCGAGGACCTGGCGCGCCACGCGCTGACCAACGTAACCAGTGGACAATGTGAATTCCCGAGGCCAAACCGAGACGGCAGTGCGGTGGTGATGGCCTGCTCGGCCAACGTGACCGGCCAGAACGCTGATGGCAACCTCGAAATCGTCCTCCTGCGCAACAACGAATTCGTGCCGATTACCAACTCGACGGTAACCGGAGCGGTGATCGTGGACAACGAGGTGCCTACGATCGCTTCGGACGGAAAATCCATCGCGTTCGTCTCGAATGGCAATTACACCGGCCAGAATCCCGATGGGCGTTATCAGGTCTTCTTGTGGCGTGACGGCAAACCCCTTACGCAGGTGACCAAGGGGACTACGGCTCAGGTCGGCTTTCTCAACGAAGATGGGCGCTTCATTCTCTTTGCAGAGTATTATGTCAAAGATACCTGTCCGGTCGATGGCAGCGTCTACCGCTACGACCTTCATACGGGCCAGACGGTATCGCTCTTCCTGCCTGCCGAAAGCTCGCGCTGCGGGCCGTGCGGCCGGCAGCTCGGGGTGGGGCTCAGCGGAGACGCTACGGTCCGGGTGTTCACCGCTTTCACGAGCTGCGATGCCGACGACATCGCACACGGCCGCAAGCTCTTCCGTCAGCGGATCGGCGATGACCCCACGTTTCTTCTCGATGTGCCCGACTTCTGGGACGTCAAGATCGCGGTGAACGGGGACGGGAGCCGGATTGCCGTCCTGCAGGGCGACAATTCGGGCTCGGGCGATGAGTGGGAGAGCGTGCTTTTCACCTCCTCGGGGCGGCAGGATCTCCCCGGTGTCCCACGCTATGCCGGCGACCTCGCCTTCGACGGGCCAGGGCGGCATCTGATCTTCATTTCGAATGAGGATCTCACCGGAGAAAACCCCGACCACCTATCGGAGCTTTTTGTCGCTGCCATTCCCCTCGGCTCCGACACGCCGCTACCTACTGCTACCGCCACGGCGACACCCTCCCCCACCAGGTCGACGCCGATCATCCCGACTCCGCGGCGAACCGTAGGATTCTGCGCGGGCGACTGTGACAATTCGGGGCAGGTCACGGTCGACGAGCTAGTGATCGGGGTCAACATCGCTCTGGGGATTGCGCCGCTCGGCGCGTGCATGAACTTGAGCTTTGATTGCAACGCAACCGGCGAGGTCACAGTTGATTGCCTCGTGATCGCGGTCAACAACGCACTGTATGATTGCGGAGTGGCGGCCCCGACGCGTGGGCCAACGCGGAACGCCATCGCGCACCGCCACGCAGTTACCCGCCGCACCGCCACGCAGTTACCCACCGCGACGACAACGCCGGGACCCCTCAGACAGGAACCCCGATACCCCCTACGCGGACACAGACCCTGACTACAACGCGCACGCCGACAGCGACGGTCGTGTTCACGGCGACGCTGCGGCCAACCGTCACGCCAACACAGACACCGATCCCTGTGAGTTTGAGCGGCGAACGGTCGGACACGTGGAACAGCAACGGCGGTCAGAGCGGCCGAGTATCCGGCGCGTTTTGAGCCGGATCGCTGTCGAACGCGGTGAACACGCAGATAGACCTGGTGGGTTCAGTCAACGGGAATACAATTAGCGGTGCCTACTTCACGCGGTCGGGCGGCCTCTGTACCTGAGACCATGGGACCTTCGGATTGAGTCGGCATTGAGCGAGGCCGGCGGCTCAGCGTTGACTCTCCGCGAGCAGCCGCACCGCTACGCCGCGCCCGCGGAGATACTCCTTGCACTGGCGCACGGTGAACTCGCGGTAGTGGAAGATCGACGCCGCCAAGGCGGCGGTCGCGCCGCCGGCGGTGAGGCCGTCGTAGATGTGGTCGAGCGTGCCGACGCCTCCCGAGGCGATCACCGGCACGCGCACGGCATCGGCGATCGCACGGGTCAGCGCGATGTCGTAACCCGCCTTGGTGCCGTCGCGGTCCATGCTCGTGAGCAAGATCTCACCAGCGCCGAACGATTCCATCCGGCGGGCCCACTCGATGGCGTCGAGCCCGGTCGGATTGCGCCCACCGTGGGTGAATACTTCCCATCGGGGAGCGCTGATGGCTGATCGCTGATCGCTGATGGCTTGCGAACCTGACACTCGTTTCGCATCAATCGCCACCACGATGCATTGGCAGCCGAACTTCTCGGCGGCGGCTTGGACGAAGTCGGGGTGCTGCACCGCGGCGGTGTTGATCGACACCTTGTCGGCACCGGCGTTGAGCAGGTCGCGGACATCTTGCAGCTCACGCACTCCGCCACCAACCGTGAGCGGCATGAAGACGGTCTCAGCGGTGCGCGCGACCACGTCGAGAATAATCTTGCGGCGTTCGTGCGAGGCGGTGATGTCGAGGAAGCATAGCTCGTCGGCGCCTTCGGCATCGTAGCGCTCGGCGACCTCGACCGGATCGCCCGCGTCGCGCAGGCCAACGAAGTTCACGCCCTTGACGACGCGGCCTTCTTTCACATCGAGGCAGGGAATGATGCGCTTCGCGAGCACTACGCCGCTCCTCGCGCCGCAGCGATCGCCTCGGCGAGCTTGACCGCGCCGGTGTACAACGCGCGGCCAACGATGACCGCAGCGACGCCTGCCGCCGCACAGGGCAACAGCGCGGTGATGTCGGCCAGCGAGCCGACACCGCCCGAGGCGATCACCGGAATCGTGATCGCGTCGGCCAGCGCACGCGTCGCCTCGACGTTGACGCCTTGCTGCGTGCCGTCGCGACTGATGTCGGTGTAGATGATGCGCACGACGCCGAACGCCTCGACCCGGCGCGCGAGGTCGATCGCGGTGGTCTGACTCGTTTCCGTCCAACCCTGCACCGCCACTTTGCCGTCGCGCGCGTCGATGCCGACGGCGATGCGGCCGGGAAAGCGCTCGCACGCGAGCGCCACGACTTCGGGATGCGCCAGCGCGGCGGTGCCGAAGATCACGCGATCCGCGCCGGCGGCCAGCAATTGCGCCGCCCGCTCGACCGTGCGCACGCCACCACCGACTTCGATCGGGATCGGCAACGCCGCGCACAGCGCCGCGATCGCGTCGCCGTTCACCGGCGCGCCCGACACCGCGCCGTCGAGATCGACGACGTGCAAGTACTCCGCGCCTTCGCTGACCCAGCGCCGCCCCATCGCGATGGGATCGTCGCCGTACACGGTTTCAGCGGCCATCTCGCCGCGCAGCAGCCGCACGCAGCGACCGCCTTTGAGATCGATGGCGGGAATGATCAGCATGGGGCCTTTGGCTTGTGGCTGATGGCTGATGGCTGATGGCTGATGGACGGTGAATCCCCGGCGTTCTGCGCTGCGACCAGCGCCGAAAAATTTCGCAGAATGACCTGTCCCACCGCCTGGCTCTTCTCCGGGTGGTACTGGCTCGCGAACAAATTGTCGCGCGCGATGGCCGAGGCGAAGGTGACGCCATAGTCCGTACTCGTCGCCGTCAACGCCGGGTCGGCGGGTACGACGTAGTACGAGTGCACGAAGTAGACGAACGCGCCGTCGTCCACGCCAGCGAGGTGCGGCACGTTCTGAGTCTTGCGGATCTGATTCCAACCAATGTGCGGAATCTTCAGATCCGAATCCGACGTGAACTTCACCACGCGACCGGGAAGGATTCCGAGGCCCGGTACCGGTCCGAACTCTTCGCTCTCGTCGAACAGCAACTGCATGCCGAGGCAGATGCCGAGAAACGGTGTGCCGCGCGCGATTACCCGCTTGATCGGGTCGATCAGTTGGTACGTCCGCAGATTGTCCATGCACGCACCGAACGCACCGACGCCCGGCAGCACGACGCCGGCCGCCGCCTCGATGCGGTTCACATCGCGGGCGATCTCCGCCCGCGCGCCCACCTTCGCCAGCGCGTTCTGCACGCTGCGCAGATTGCCCATGCCATAGTCGATGATGGCGATGGCTGGTTGGTGGCTGATGGCTGATGGCTGATCGCTCATGATTTTCCGTCTATGCCGTAGGGTGGGCACTGCCCACCGCGCTTCCGGACGGTGGGCAGTGCCCACCCTACCGAAGACATTTTGAATCGAAACGCCATTGTCTCCGACGATGCGCGAGAGGCGATCTGCCTGCCGCCTACAGCACTCCCTTCGTCGACAGCACCCCGCTAACACGCGGATCGAGCTGCGTCGCCTTGTCGAGCGCACGGGCGAGCGCTTTGAATCCGGCCTCGATGATATGGTGCGGGTTGCGGCCTTGGCTCATGTTGAGGTGCAGGTTCATCCCCACCTGGTTCGTCAGCGCGAGCAAGAAATCGTGGATCAGCTCGGTGTCGAAGTTGCCGACGCGCGCCTGCTTGATCTTCAGGTTGTACGCCAAGTACGGCCGACCGCTCAGGTCGACCACCGCGGTCACCAGCGCTTCATCGAGCGGACACGACGCGTCGCCGAAGCGGCGGATGCCAGCCTTGTCGCCAAGCGCGGAGCGCAACGCTTCGCCCAGCGTCAGGCCGACATCCTCGACGGTGTGGTGCTGATCGATGTCGATGTCACCGGTCGCCCGCACGGTGAGATCGAAGAAGCCATGACGGCTGAATATCTCGAGCATGTGATTGAGAAACGGCACGCCGGTCTCGATGTCGTAGCGGCCGCTGCCGTCGATCTTGAGCTGGACCGTGATGTCGGTCTCCTTGGTGGTGCGCGCGATACGCGCCTGCCGGCCGTCGTGGGCGGCGGGACGTTTGGTCTTCTTGACGCGAGCCTGTGCCATCATCGACCTCCATTGAGACGCACGCGCACGGCGGCGGCGTGCGCCTGGTAGCCTTCCATTTCCGCGAGCGTACAGATTGCTGGCGCGAGCGTGCGCAGCGCACCGCGGCTCGCGCTGATCACGCTGGTGCGTTTGACGAAATCGTAGACGCCGAGCGGCGACGCGAAACGCGCGCTGCCCCCGGTCGGCAACACGTGATTCGGCCCGGCGGCGTAGTCGCCCAGCGGCGCCGGCGCATCGGCGCCGACGAATACCGCGCCGGCGTTGCGGATGCGCGGGACGTAACGCGCGGCGTTCGCGATGAGCAACTCCAAATGCTCGGGAGCGATCTGCTCGGCGAGATCGATGGCCTCGTCGAGATTGCGCACGACTACCAGCGCGCCGCGCCGCCGCAGCACGCGCGCGATCGCGGCGCGGCGCGGCAACGCCGGCAATTGCACATCGATTGCGGCGCGCACGTTCTCAGCTACGCGCTGCGACGGCGTCAGCAACACCGCACACTCATCACCGCTGCCGTGCTCGGCTTGCGCAAGAAGATCCGCCGCGGCAAATGCCGCCGGAACGCTGCGATCAGCAACCACCACCACTTCGCTCGGGCCGGCGATCTTGTCGATATCGACGATGCCGTACACTTGGCGCTTCGCCGCTTGCACCCACGCGTTGCCGGGCCCGACGATCTTGTCGACCTTCGGCACGGTACGGGTTCCGTAGGCGAGCGCGGCGACCGCTTGCGCGCCGCCGACGCGATACACGGCATGAACGCCGGCAATCGACGCCGCCGCCAGCACCGCCGGATTGTAACCGTCGCGACCCGCCGGCGACACCATGATGACTTCGTCCACGACCGCCACGCGCGCCGGGATCGCGTTCATCAGCACCGACGAGGGATACGAGCCGTGACCGCCGGGGACGTAGAGTCCGACGCGGCGTAGCGGCGTGATCCGCTGCCCCAGCGTGAATCCCGCCGCGTCGCGGTAACTCCACGACGACTGGCGCTGCCGGCGGTGAAAGGCCTCGATGCGCCGTGCCGCCGCGCGCAGCGCGCGCAACGCCGCTGGACGCAACGCGCGCAGCGCCGCATCGATCTCGGCCTGACTCACTCGCAGCCGCGCCGGAGTGAGCTGCACGCCGTCAAAGCGGCGCGTGAACTCGATCAACGCGCGATCGCCGCGGCGCTTCACCGCGTCCACAATTCGCCGCGCTTGCGCTTCGACCTGCGGGCTGGCGGTCGCATCGCGCTCGCGAATGGCGGCAAACTGGCGCGCGAAGTCGCGTTGCGTCGTGTGGAGCAGGCGAATGGTGTCAGCCATCACAGCACGCCTCGCTCGCCACCAACACGCGCGGGATGCCGGCGTAGTCAGCGCGAATTTCGACGCGGCCAAACCCAGCGGCGGCGGCCAACGCGCGCGCCGTGTCGGCTTGTCCGCATCCGATCTCGATCAACAGTGCACCGCTGCGCGTGAGCAACGCTGGCGCACTGAGGAGGATCTGGCGAATCACGGCTAAGCCGTCGCCATCGGCAAACAGCGCCGTCGCCGGCTCGTAGCCTAACTCGGGTTGCAGCGCATCCGAATCATCCATTGCAACGTACGGTGGATTGGAACAGATCAGATCGAACGGCGCCGCATCGGTCAGTGGGGCCAGCAGATCCCCGGCGACGAAACGAATCCGCGCGGCGACTCCGAGACGCTCCGCGTTGACGCGCGCCACCGCGAGCGCCGCCGGCGATAGATCGCTCGCCCACACTTCGGCGCTCGGCACTTCGTGCGCCAGCGCGACCGCGATGCAGCCGCTGCCGGTGCCGATATCGGCGACGCGTGGGTGCGCAGTCGGGTGCTCGCGCAGCCAGCGCGCCACGATCTCCACCATCAGCTCGGTCTCGGGCCGAGGAATCAGCACGTCCGGACCGACGACAAAATCGAGCGACCAGAACTCTTGCCGGCCGGTGATGTACGCAACGGGTTCGCGGCGGATTCGACGCGCGAGCAGCGGCTCGAAGGCCGCGGCAGCGCCGTCCGGCAGCGTGTCGCGTAGCGCGGCCAGCAGGTGCGTGCGCGATCGTCCGAGCGCGTGCGCCAGCAACACTTCGGCGTCAAGGCGAGCGGTGTCGATCCCCGCTCGCGCCAAGCGAGCGGTCGCCGCGGCGAGCACGTCCGCTGCTGTCGCTGGCGGCGACAATTCGGCCACGGGAGTCATCCGTTCTCCGACTTGAGCGACTGCGCCTGGTAGTGGGTGATCAACGCGTTGATGAGCGGTGACAGTTCACCGTCCATGACGCGATCGATCTGGTGCACTGTCAGGTTGATGCGGTGATCGGTCACGCGTCCCTGCGGGAAGTTGTAGGTACGAATGCGCTCTGAGCGGTCGCCGGTGCCGACCATGCCGCGGCGGCTGGCGGCTTCCTTCTCCTGCTGCTCCCGTTGCGCGCGCTCGAGCAGGCGCGCGCGCAAGATCTTGATGCCCTTCGCCTTGTTCTTGTGCTGCGATTTCTCGTCCTGGCACGACACAACGAGACCGGTGGGCAAATGCGTCACGCGCACCGCCGAGTCGGTGGTGTTGACGCTCTGCCCGCCCGGCCCCGACGAGCGATAGACGTCGATACGCAGATCCTTCACTTCGTCGAGTTGGACGTCGACTTCGTCGGCTTCCGGCAACACCGCCACGGTCGCGGTCGAAGTGTGGATGCGGCCCGAGGCTTCGGTAACCGGCACCCGTTGCACGCGGTGGACACCGCCTTCGAACTTCAACTGGCTATACGCCCCGCGTCCTTCGATCAGCGCGATGACCTCTTTGTAGCCGCCGAGACCGGTCGGGTTCGCGCTCATCAGCTCCACCCGCCACTTGTGTTCCTCGGCAAACCGGCTGTACATGCGGTACAGACTGGCGGCGAACAGGCTGGCCTCTTCACCGCCCGGCCCCGCGCGGATTTCGAGCATGACGTTACGCTCGTCGTTGGGGTCCTTGGGCAGCAGCAACACTCGCAACTGCTCTTCGATGGCGACCAACCGCTCGCGCAAGCCGGGGAGTTCGGTCTTGGCCATGTCGCGCATCTCGGGATCGGCATCGTCCAGCAGCGCGCGGTGATCTTCGACCTCGTCGCGCAGGAGCTTCCACTCGCGGTAGCGCGCGACCAGTTCCTCGATGTCCGCACGTTCCTTGCCGAGGCGGGCGTACTCCTTGCGATTGGCGATGAGCTCGGGATCGACGAGCTTGCGCTCGAGCTCGACGTAGCGCCGTTCGACGTCTTCGAGTTTCTGCAACATGGGTCACGTCACTGGGGCTTTGCGCAAGGAGTCCGGTACGAACGCTTCACTGACTCCGCGCAGCGGTTGAAACCGCGCGCTACAAGCAGCGCCAAGCCTGCCTGCGCAGGCTCCCAATCCCACCACCGCCGTTGCTTTCGTGCGAGGCGGGGAGTCGCCGGAGGGCGACTTGGCGTTCCTCGAAGCACGCAAATTCATTTGCCGCGTCCGTCGCCGGTCGCGCCTTTCCACTTTTTGTGCAAGGCCCGTCAGCGAAAATAAAAAAAGGGCGCCGGGGACTGGCCCCACGCCCTTTTCATGCCGCCGACAATCGCAGGCGGTCGCCTGCGAGTCGCTACTGCGCTTCGGATTGAATGCCGTACTTGCGCCGGAATTTTTCGATGCGCCCAGCCGTATCCAGCAACTTCTGCGTACCGGTGAAAAACGGATGGCAACTGGAGCAGATTTCGACATGGATCTCTGGCACCGTTGAGCGCGTTTCGATCACGTGGCCGCACGAGCAGACGATGCGGGCCGTGGCGTACTTCGGATGTATACCCTCTTTCATGAGGCGGCTTGAATAGCAGCTGGCTAGCCCCCGTGCAAGCCAGATTGATTTCGAAATTTCTACAACAACAGACTGCGGGCATGCGGGCCGGCTCGTCGCACATCACCTTTACTCCCTTGGGAGGGGGTGGTATTTTTCTTGCTCGAAACTCGCAGCCTCGTCAGATTCGCCATGAGAAACCGTCTCCGCCTGAGTGTTGTTGCGATCGTGCTAGGGCTGCTTGGGGGCATTGGTTTTCTGATCACCCAGAGCTTGCGCGCGCAGTGGAAGCAGGAAGCCGCGCAAACCGGCTTGGATCTGCTGCCGCAGATCGCGCAACGCATCCAGGATTTTCACCGCATCAAAACGCAGGACGGCCGAACCGTGTGGGAAATCGCCGCGCGTGAGGCGCAGTACCTGGAGGATGAGCACGAGGTGGTGGTGCAAGAACCCATGGTGCGGTTGTTTCTCAAAGACGGCCGCTCAATCGGCTTGAGCGGTCAAACCGGCCGCATCAGTCTCGACGGTCGCGAGTTGCGGCAAGTCGACCTGACGGGCGGCATTGAAGTGCAATTCGCCGACTACACCGTACGCACTGATCGCGCCCAGTATTTGCGCGCCACCGATCGGATCTCTTCGCCGCAACGAGTCAACATTACCGGCCGTGAGCTGGATCTGAGTGGGGATCGGATGGAAGTGGACGTAGCAGCGCAGCGGCTCCGCGTCTTTCGCAACGTCGAGATGACGTTGCGGCCCGGATCACACCAAGAGGCTCCCCATGATCGACCTGCGCCGCGCCCGTAGGCTCGCAGGAGCGCTGGCCTTCGCGGTGGCGCTATGTCCCACGGCTGGCGGCATGGCGTCGCTAGCTGCCGCTACGGAACCCGTTGGCGCCGCAGACTCGAGTCGTTCGGGGTTCTTGGGCGATTTTTCGCTCGGCTCGAGCAAGGAGCCGATTCGCATCACCGCCGACATGTTGGAGTTCGACTACAAGAACCACGTGCTCGTGTACCGCGGCGGTGTCGAGGTGACCCAGGGCGACTTGCAGCTGCGCAGTAAAACACTGACGGTTCATTTTGATGAGCATGCGGCCGATCGTGATCGCTTGAAGGAGATCGTGGCCGAGGGCGAGGTGCGCATCGGCAAGGGCTCGCGGGTTGCCACCGGCGGTCGCGCGGTCTTCGATCAAACGGCAAAGACCGTAACGCTCAGCGAAGATGCGGTGCTCCACGACGGCGACAATCGCGTCGCCGGAGACCGTGTGGTGGTGTACCTCGATCAGGGTCGCAGTGTGGTAGAAGGTGGCGACAATCGTGTGCATGCCGTGCTCGTTCCACCCACGGCGGCCACCGAGCACCAGGCGAGCGCGGAGAAACAGTGACCACGAACGGGCACAGTAACGGCGACGGCAGCCCCAGCACCGGCGTGTTGGCGGCACAGCATCTGTGCAAGCGGCTCGGTGGTCGCGATATCTTACGCGACGTGAGCGTCAACGTCCGCGCCGGCGAAGTGGTCGGCTTGCTCGGCCCCAACGGAGCCGGCAAGACGACCACTTTCTACGCGATCGTCGGCCTGATTCGGCCCGACCGTGGCGCCGTGCTGCTCGACGGCGAGGACGTGACCCGCTTCCCCATGTACCAGCGCGCGCGCAAGGGCATCAGCTATCTGCCGCAGGAGCCGTCGGTCTTCCGCAAATTGACCGTGGAGGAGAACATCCGCGCGATCCTCGAAACCCTACCACTCAGCCACGAGGAGCGTAGCGAGCGGCTGGCCGCACTCCTCGAAGAACTGAGCATCGCTCACCTCGCCAAGAACAAGGCCTTCTCGCTCTCCGGCGGGGAGCGCCGCCGCGTCGAGATCACCCGCGCCTTGGTCACCGAGCCGAGTTTCATGTTGCTCGATGAGCCGTTCGCGGGCATCGACCCGATTGCGGTGCTGGACATTCAGAACATAGTCGGTCAACTAAGGGACCGAGGCATCGGAGTGCTGATCACCGACCACAACGTGCGCGAGACGCTCGGGATTTGCGATCGCGCGTATATCTTGAATGCCGGGGCTATCCTCGAAGAAGGGCCACCGGACGCCATTGCCAATAGCCCGCTCGCGCGCGAGATCTACCTCGGCGAGCGCTTCACGCTGTAGAGCACCATCATGGCTCTCGAAACGCGTCTGTATCAGAAACTCAGCCAGCAACTGGTGATGACGCCCCAGCTGCGTCAAGCCATCAAGATCCTGCAGGTCTCTCGCGCCGAACTCGAAGAACTCATCGATCAGGAACTGACCGATAACCCGGCGCTCGAAGAAGGGATTGCGCAGGAAGCCGAAGAGCCCGAGCGGCCACGCACCGAGGAGAACCTCGAACCGGTGTCCGCCGAGGGCGCCGATACCTGGGAAGAGCCGGTCGAGCTGCCGCGCGAAACCACCAGTGAAGTCGAACCTACCAACTCCAACGAAATCGATTGGAAGGAGTACCTCGAGAACTATCGCAACGATTGGCAGGGGTCGACCGCGACGCCGGCCGACTTCGACGATGAAAATCGGCCGTCGATCGAGAACACGCTGGTGCGCGCGTCGTCGCTCACCGAACACCTGATCTGGCAGCTGCGTATGTCCGGCCTCGATCCGATCGAGGAGTCAGTCGCGGCGCTCATGATCGGCAACATGGACGACGCCGGCTACCTGCGCGTCGCGGTCGAAGATGTTGCGTTCCAGAGCGGACAAGACATTGAGATCGTCGAGCGCGTGCTCGGACGGATTCAGGAACTCGATCCCCCCGGTGTCGGCGCGCGTGATTTGCGCGAGTGTTTGCTCCTGCAGTTGCACGCCGAGGGGCAGGATGACTCGCTAGCGGCCGCCATTGTCAAGGACCATCTCATCCTGCTCGAAAGCAAACGCTACGACAAGATTGCCAAGGAGCTCAACGTCACCATCGAAGAGGTTGTCGCAGCCGCCGGCACCATCGCGACGCTGGAGCCCAAACCCGGCCGGAATTTCGGTGGCGGTGATACGCGGTACATCACACCGGACGTGTCGGTCCACAAGGTCGATGGCGAACTCATCGTGGTGTTGAACGAAGAGGGCATGCCGCGCTTGCGCGTGAGCGCGTTCTACCGCAACGTGCTCGGCAACAGCGAGACCAGCGACGCCAAGCGCTACATCCAGGAGAAGATGCGCGCCGCCGCCTGGCTCATCAAGAGCATCCACCAACGCCAACGAACGCTCTACTTGGTGACCAGCAGCATCGTGAAGTTCCAGCGCGAGTTTCTCGAAAAGGGCATTGCGCACTTGAAACCGCTGGTACTCAAGGACGTCGCGATGGACGTCGGCATGCACGAGTCGACCGTTAGTCGCGCCACGGCGAACAAGTACGTTCATACCTCGCAGGGAATCTTCGAGCTGAAATTTTTCTTCACCTCCAGCCTCAACCGCAGCGACGGTGGCGAAGATGTCTCGGCCGAGAGCGTGAAGGAGCGCATCCGTAACATCATCGCCGCCGAAGACGCACGCCATCCGCTCAGCGATCAACACATCGCCCAAACGCTAGCCAAAGAGAGCATCGACATCGCGCGCCGTACCGTCGCCAAGTACCGCGAGATGATGGCGATCCTGCCGTCGTCGAAACGGCGGCAAGTGTTCTGATGCCCGCCGCAACCTGATTCTGTTCGCTCAAGAGGAGTGCTCCTATGTCTGTGACGGTAACTTTCCGGCATGTGCGGCCGACCGACGCGTTGCGTCGCTACGCCGAGACCAAGACCGAGCGCCTGCAGAAGTTCGTCCACCATCCCCTCGACGCCCACGTGGTGCTCGAAGTCGACAAGCACCGCCACATCGCGGAGCTCGTCGTGGCCGCCGACCGCATGCGTTTCACCGCCACCGAGGAGACCGGCGATCTATACTCCGCCATCGACCTCGCCATGGCGAAGGTCGAGCGGCAGGTCGCCAAGCGCACCACCAAGCGCAAGGCCCGCAAGCACGACAACTCGGTGAACGACGTGCCCGCTGCCCCGGCCCGCGCCACGCGCGCCCGACGCGGCCCGGTGGTCGAGACCGAGCGCGTCACGGTGAAGCCCATGTCGGTCGAGGAGGGCGTAATGCAAATGAACGTCCTCAAGAAAGATGTGTTTCTGTTCAAGAACGCCGCCACGGATGAGATCGGGGTCATCTACCGGCGGCGCGACGGCAACTACGGCTTGATCGAGCCCGAGGTCGCCTGAGGCGTCCCAATGAAGATCAGCGAGATCCTGTCGGATCAATTGGTCATCCCGTCGCTCCAGGGACAAACCAAGGAGACGGTCGTGCGCGAGTTGGCCGAGCACCTCGCGGCGCAGTACCCGGCGATCAACGCCGAGCGTTTGGTGGAAGTGCTGTGGGAACGCGAACGCCTCGGCAGCACGGCGATCGGCGATGGCATCGCCATTCCGCACGGCAAGCTACCCGGGTTGCACGAAGTGCTCGGAGCCTTCGGGCGCCACCTGCAGGGCGTCGACTTTCAGTCCCTCGACGGTCGCCCGACGCAGCTGTTTTTTTTGCTCGTCGCGCCCGACGATTCCGTCGGCCAACATCTCAAGGCACTGGCGCGCGTGTCGCGTTTGCTGAAGGATCGCGCGTTCCGCCTCCGCTTGCTGGCGGCGCCCGACCAGACCGAACTTTGCCGCATCATCCGGGAGGAGGATGAACGGCTCTAAGGCGATACGCCGGCCGCGCGGCGAGACCTCACCGTGAAGCGTACTCTCGGCGTCGTCATCGTCAGTGGTATGGCCGGTGCCGGCAAGAGCACCGCTATCCACGTCCTCGAAGACTTGGGATACTATTGCATCGACAACTTGCCGGTGGTGTTGCTGCCGCGCTTGCTCGAACTGTGCGAAACCGCGACCGAAGGGATCACCCGCGTCGCCCTCGGCATCGACCTGCGTGAGCGCGAGTTCCTGCACGGCTACCCGGCGATCCTTGACGACCTCCAGCGGCAAGGCTGGCGCGTGGAGATTCTCTTCCTCGACGCCGCCGATGACGTGCTGATGCGTCGCTTCAGCGAGACCCGTCGGCCCCACCCGCTCGCGGGCGACGATGGGCCACTCGCCGGCATTGCGCGCGAGCGTGAAGCGATCGCCGGGCTCCGCGAACGCGCCGACCGCGTCATCGACACCAGCGTGCTCAACGTTCATCAGTTGCGCGGCGAGCTGACGCGGCTCTACGCGTCCGGTCTGCAGAAGGGTACGCTGCGGTTGCTGCTGACCTCGTTCGGCTACAAGTTCGGACTGCCCACCGATGCCGAGATGATCTTCGATGCGCGCTGCCTCACCAACCCGTTCTTCGTCGACGAATTACGCGATCGCGACGGGCTTGATGCCACGGTCGCTCGGTTCGTGCTCGATCGCGACGAGGGGCGCCAGTTCCTCAAGCGGATCAGCGGCCTGTTGGAACTCGTGCTCACGCTCTATCAGCGTGAAGGCAAAGCGTCGCTCGCGGTGGCCGTAGGCTGCACCGGCGGACGGCACCGGTCGGTGGCGATCGTCGAGCGATTGAGCGCGATCTTCGCTGAAAAGGGTTTGGCCACGCAGATACGCCACCGCGACCTCGGGCGCTGAGCGAGCTGAGAAGAAATCAGTGATGGAACCGGCGCGGCGAACCTTCGAAGTCCAGAACCGCCTCGGCTTGCACATGCGCGCAGCCGCGATGCTGGTGCAGACCGCGAACAAGTACGACGCGCAGGTCACCATCACGAAAGATGGTCAGAGCGTCGATGGCAAGAGCATCATCAGCTTGATGATGCTGGCCGCCGCGCAAGGCAGCGTGATTGAAATCGAAGCCGTGGGCTCGCAAGCGGAAGAACTCCTCGACGCCCTCGGTGCGTTGTTCGACCGCAAGTTCGACGAAGAGTGATCCGGCCCGGGATGGGGCCGGGGCCAGAAGAGCGTCGATCGCAATCAATTGACTGCGGGTGCAACCTCTTCGATCTGTCCGTCGCGGTAACGGAGCACCGATAGATCGCGTTGAAAGCCGCCCTCGGTGGACCGCAGCACCCCGGCGCCTTCGAAGTTGGAGAGCGAGGTGAGCTGTGCCGTGACTTGCTCACGCGAGGTCGCGCCGTTCTCGAACACGCGGCGGACGGCGAGGCCGGCATCGAAGGCTTGGGCCTCGAACACGGTTGGCGCGCGGCCGGCACCGCGCTCGAAGTGTTCCACGAACTCACGCGTCGAAGGCCGTGTGCTGTTCGCAAAGAACGAGTCGGCGAAGATCGCTCCGTTGATTGCCGCCCCCGCGTCGGCAAGCGCCGCCGGGTCGTTCCAGCTCTCGGTTCCCAGCAGCGTGACATCGGGGGCCTCACTGCGCACGTGCGCGGCCACCGCTACCGCCATGCGGGCGGCGTCGGGAATGAAGACGGCCTGCAACCCGGCACCGCTCCAATCGCGCACCACAGCGGTGATGGTGGAAAAATCGGTATCGCCTGGCTGGTAGGTTTCCGTCCCGACAACGTGACCGCCGCGCGCGGTGAACGCGGCTTCGAAGGCTTCGGCGAACGCGGTGCCGTACCCATCGTTGGGATAGACGATGCCGGCGCGCTCGATTTTGAGTGTATCGACCGCGTAGCCCACCAGCAGCACCACTTGTTGATTGCGAGTCATCGCGACTTGGAACACCGATCCGCCAGCAAGCCCCTCGCTTTGCGAGAGCAACAGCATGGGAAAATGTTCACGCTCCGCCACTGGCGCCGCCACTTCCGATTCGCTGCTGCGCAGCGGACCGATCACCGCGAGCACCGTCGGATCCTTATCGAGCGCGCGCACCAACGCGGCGCTGTTGGCCGGATCGCCGCCAGTGTCACGGATCACCAGATGTTGTGGGGCGTCGGCAAACGCGAGCCGCAAGCCAGCTAGCGCCCGCTTGCCGTATGCGTGATCAGGTCCAGTGAGCGGGAGCAAGCACGCAACACGGGTGGTCGAGGCTACCTCCGGCACTGGCAGTGCGGCGATCGTCTCGCTGCCGACCGGAGGCGGGGGCTCGGACTCTTCTGTGGCGGCCGCTTCGGCGGCTTCAGGCGCTGCGCTCACGGCAACCGCCTCGCCCTCCGGCAGGGGCGCGGGCTGCGCGATATCAGCTTCGATCTCAGCGGACTTAGAGAGTTCGATCTCGCCGCTCTCCGGCATCGGTGCCGCTGCCATCATGTCGCTCAGGCCCGTCATCTCACGGACCGCCGCGGTGAGCACGACTTGGTTGGCCTCCGTGCGCTCATCGTCGGTCAACTGTTTCGCAACCGACTCGATGCGGCTGCGGAGACGGCTTTGTTCGGCCGGGCTGGCCTGTTGCCAGGCTTGCTCCCAGGCGATCAGAGCCTGGACCCGTTTGTCCTCAGCCAGTTCGTCGTCGCCGCGCAGCGCATCCACCTGCACCCAATGGCGAGTGGGGTAGCGTTGCTTCAACTCATCGAGCGTCGCCAGCGACGCGTCTTGTTGGTGCAGATGATGTTGCGCGAGAGCGAGCTGATAGTAGGCGCGCGGAACATAGGCTTCCTCTGGAGTGGCATCGAGGAAGCGGCGGTAGTTCGCGACGGCGACGACGTAGTCGCCACGCGCGAAGGCATCTTCCGCTTGGCGGAACGTGTACGAGGGCGCCGGTGGCAAGTGCGACGCCGGCTGAGTACAGGCCGCCAGCAGGGCCAGTGCGGGGAGCGCTGCCAGTAGTGGTCTCATTGGCCGCCTATATCCAAGCATCCGCATCGACTTGTCAAGGTTCGCGTGCCGGCGGCTTCCAGCGACGCATGGTAGGGGGCGGGATGAGGGACACGGCGCGCCCCTCATCCCAGGTGGATCAGTGACCCGACGCAATCAAATTGGCCACCGTGAAGAAATCTTCCGACGTCCCGGACTTGTCGCCCAAGTTAAGGTAGATGCACTCTTCGTTCGGCGTGTGCGTGCTGGGGAGCGCCGCTTTGGTCGCGTGAACCAATTGAGTGTCGAGCATGACGAGAGCGTGCACGAAGGCCATTTCGTCCGCGTAGTGGGATACCTTCGCGCCTGGAATCGCTTCCTTCTTGAAACTGTGATCGTTGATCCATACCTTCCACAATTGGCCCGCCCGATCGTAGATATCGGAGGTCGTCACCAGCCAGCTTTGTTTGTCGAGGTAGAGGACGCGTTTCCCGTAGGCGTACTGCGGCAGCTTTGAGTTGGCCTCGATGACATACACCTGCCGAGGCTCCCACACATCATCAAACACCCAGTCCTCTGGCTCCTGCCACTTGACGGGAACGTTTCGTCCATGCATGACGGCCATCACGGTGCGCTCGCCGAGGAGTTTCCAGTCCGCCCAGCCGATGTGGCCGTTATAGCCGTAGTAGCTGTCGATGTCCGTATCTTGTCCGAACAAGGCGTCCGAACGTTGCGCGCTCGACAAGCGCCGGACGCGGCGCAATTGCGGCAGGTACAGCCAACTGTCGTCTTGTCGGTCCGCGTCGTTGTAACGGTAGAACGTGGCGCCGACACCTTTAAGATCGAACGGCTCGCTCAACGGGTGCAGGGACTCCTTGAATCTGACATCCTCGGGATTCGGCAAGGTTGGCTTCGGATCGACGAAGAGCCGGCCCGTGTAGTTGAGACGGCGCAGGTAGTCGATCAAGTAGTGTCGCTCCACCGTCATGCCGCGATTCTTGGCGAATGAGCCGGTGTCGGCATCGAAGTTCTGAGCGTTGAGATCGTCGGTAATCTGAGACCGGTAATCGTAGTTCCACATGATCTTCAGCGCAGCCTGCGGGTCATTGGAGTCGATATTGGGGAATGGCTGGCCCGCAGTGTAGTTGAGCACTCGACGCCCGTCAGGGCTCAGCTTCGCTTGCCCAGAGTACTTTTCGGTGGCTTCACGGTACTCGCGGAACATTTCGATGCGGCGCGGGGCGATGACCTTCATGCGTAGTCCGTAGCGCAACGCCCACTCGAGTCCAGGCGTAAGCACGTCGGGATACTGATCCATGTTCTTGTCGGTGATTGTCGTCCCTGGCTCGACCGGCAGAAGGCCGCCGCTCGAGGCGCCGCGCGACGTGTTGTTGTTATTCGCAGGCAGCATCGCCGCTTCCACCGGCGCGGCGGCGACTTGGATGGGCGCGGGCGCTGGCGCAGCCTCTGCCACCACTGGCTCAGGTTTGGCCCGCCTTGGCGCGGCAGCGACGGGAGGCGGTTCGGCTGCGTGCAGGGCCGCTGGCGCGCTTTCGCGCACCACAGGTGGTTCGACTTTCTTGATTGGGACAGGTGCGGTTGCTGGTTGCGGCGCGGCAGCGATCTGTTCTGGCTCGGGCGCTGGCTGCGCGGCGACGACCTCCGGCTTCACCGCAACTGGCTCGGCTGCGGGTACAACTTCCGCTTCGACGACGCGCGGTGCCGGCTCGATCTTAGCCTCAGGTGTGTCATCCGCTTTCACTTGTTCAATCCTCGCCGGCGGCGGGCTTGATCGTCGCGCGGCGAGTCGGGGCGCGGTGCTCCCAGCCGCCGCCGACGGGAATTCGCGATCATCCTTTGGCGGATTCGGCTTGGCGACGTGCCGACTCGGTTTGGATGTGGCCGCACGCCGGATCGGCGCCGCGTGTACCTTAGCCACCGGTTTCGCGACTGGCCGAGCGGACGACTGGGCGTGGCCGACCGTGGCAGCTGGCGCTTTGGGCTGCGCAGCCGGCGCGGGCCGCTGTGGCTGCGGTGCGGGCGCCGGTTGCGCTTTGGCGGCAGGCTTACCGCCTTCCTCGGGGTACAGATCGCTCCAGTCGACCTGGGCCGGCGCGCTCGCGGCACTGACCAAGGCCGTGCAGACCGACAAGGCCAGGACGGTCCGAGTTCGTAGCTTCAACATTGTCTGACTTGCTCCTTCTACCTCACGCGCTGTCCGCGGTCTGTCGGCCGTTGCTTAGTCCGACATGTGCGTCAGGTGGTGCAGAGTGAAATAGGAGTCCTCGTACTTGCTCTCGAGAAATTGCGTCTTGTAGCGACCACCGAGTGCTGCCCGGTTCGTCTTATCGTTCACACCGACGACCATGTTCGGTGTAACGGCCGAGAAACTTCCATCGGCGCTCTTGGACCAGTGGTACGCGCACATGGCATTGTAGAAGTATTCGCCAGCTTTGTTGTGAACAAGCTTCCAGTAGATCCTATACATGTCCTTATCCATGTACATGATGACCTTGCCGAAATTGTAGTACGGATCGTCGGCCTGGCCTTCGATGATCCACACCGGGCGGGGGACGAGGGTGAGGTTCTCCACCACCAGCCACGGCGCGCCCTTGCTCCCCGGCGTTTCGTACGAGGCCCGGAAGTACGGGATCTCCACTTCGGATCGGGTCTCAGTAATTTGTTTCTGCGGCAGTGCGTACGGCCTCAGCACGGGTGCCAAGATGTCGGTCTCGCCAACTAGCTTCCATTTGTAGTACTCGACCTTGCCTGCGTAGCAGTTGAGATCGTCGCCGAAGATGTCAAGCCCGGCAACCGGATCCGACCGCGTGGCAGCGTTGACGCGTCGGACACGTCGGGTGGATGGTACGTAGAACCACGTCTCGTCCTGCGACGTCCAGTCGTTCACGCGCTTGGTGAGCCCGCCCACGCCGTCGATGTCCTGCGGCTCAAGCACCTGGGTCATCGACTCGTCGCGTAGGTTTTCAGGGTTCGCAATCGGCCCGGCCGACCGGCCGTGGAATGATTGCGCGTGCAGCCATAGCTTGATGCGCTTGAACTCACCGCTACCGTCGATCCCGTTGAGAGAGAACGTGGCTCCCGCGCCATTTTGCATCTGATTGGCGGCGGTGAAGTTCCACGCCATCTTGCACGCGGCCATGGGATCGTTCTTGGCGTCGATTCGCGGGAACGGATAACCGAAGTAAAACTCCGGCGCCTTGCCGGTCTTCAAGTCCTTCAGGCCGCAGGTTGCCGGATCGACGTCGTACTTCCCGTCATTGGCTTCGCTCGCCGCCCAGAAGGGCTTCGAGTAGTTCTGTTTGAACTTCTCGGGATCAACGGGCGAAACCTTGTAGAAGTATTGGCCCTCCTTCACGCGCTTGAGCACCGTCGGCGGGAGCAGGCCTTCGCCTTGTTGCCAGTTGTTGCTGTCGAGGGTCCACGATTTGCCATCGCCCTCGTCGGCCGGTGCGGCCGGGGCGGCTTTCGGGAAGTCGAGTTTTGCGATTTGCTCTGGAGGCTGGGGCTTGGCCCTGGGCGCTTCAAGGGGCGCCGCGCGTTCTACAGCGACGGCAGCGACCCGCGGTTCGGCCTCGGCGACCGCCGCGGCTTCGCGCTCGGCCGCCATTGGAGCCGTCGCTGGCGCAGTAGCAACCACGGGCTCGGCAGCCGTCTCGGCGACTCGTGCCGTGACCGGCTCGGAAACTTGCGGCACCGGCTGCGGAGCCGCTACACGTTTGGGTGCCGGTACGGCGGGAGCCTTGGCCACCCGGCGTGCGGGCGCGGCCGGTGCAGCCGCTGGCGCTGCTTTCGCGATTGGTTTACGACGCAGAGAGTCTTCCAACGTCAACGGTTTCGCGGCCGGTACAGCTGCCGCTGGTGCCGGAACGACCGCTGGCGCAGGCGCGGGCTGCGCTTTGGGCGCGGGCTTCTGCCCTTCATCGAACAGATCGCCCCAGTCAACGTTTTGTGCGCGCAGAGCGCCAACCCCTAGCAGCAGTACGAATGCCGCTAGGCCGAGACACGTCGGAAGGTGTCGCCTTATCATCATGTAGACCTCCATGAGTTCAGCAAATGAAACAGCAGAAGCCATGCCAGCAACGCCATTCGACTCCGAAGCCGCACTGGGGAGGCCTTCGCACATCACTGCGCTACTCAGTTGACGAGGCGTCCAACCTATGCCGGCCGAGCGCTGAGCGCCCTTGTTAGCTCGACTCCCCGCGCATCTAGCCTCGCAGATCGGGCGCCTTCTGGATGAGGGACGCGACCAATTGAGAGTCCGCGCCTGGTTGGACAACCGCGAACGTCTCGGTGCGGAACTGAACGCTGCGGCGCGTTGCTGCGGCGGTTCTAGCCATGCCGGCCACTTGTCCAGCCGCTGCAAATGGCTTGGCTGGTTGACGCGGTTCACCGCAGCCGACCCCGCTCTTTGCTACCCGCCGTGCTGAGATGAAGGCCGAGTGCCCTGCGCTTATGAGCGCGGCCCGCTTGCTGTGACGCATGTTGAACGCTGCGTTAAATGGGTACCACCGCGACACGAAGCCGCTCACAAGTTCGGGAAGCCGCCATCTCACAAGCCAAGTGGCATACCTCCTGCTCATTCCTGCGACGAAGCGGAGGAGTTATGACGAACCCAGCGATTGCAGAGGCAAGCCGCACAGCTCGCGTACTGGTCTTTACCGTCGACGACGGGCCCTTTTGCATCCACCTCGACTGGGTCGAGGCCGTGTACCAGCGCGAAGACGCGCCGCTGCACCTGGTGAAGGAGGGTGACAGTGTCGGCCGCTTTCTCATTCACCGCGGACAGCCCGCTCTAGTCATCGATCTCCGCGAAGCTTTCGGCCTCAACGGACTCCTCGGCGCCACCGATCGTTCGGCTCTGATGGTCGTCAGGGCGGGATCCTTCCTGCTCGCCCTCCAGGTCGATTCCTGCGTTGGTGTTCGCGATCTGGACCTCGGCACCAAGGTCCCGGTGGCAAGCACATTGGTTCGCGACGGCGGACTCAGCGTCGGTTACCTGGTGGATCTGGATGGCAAGATGCACGGGCTGCTCGAACCAAATCGGATTCTCAGTGGGACGCTGCGCGAACAGCTTGATCCGCTACTGAAGGAGGCGCAGGCCTTCCGCGACCGTCAGGCCGAGTTGGTGGAACTGACCGCCGAGCTACGACGCAATCCGACGCCGGCGGGCTTGAAGAACTACGCGCGGCTGAGTCGCCGCAACGGTCGGACCCGCGCCGCCGGCGCGGCGCGTCTGGTGCTCAAGCACGTGCAAGAGCACGAGGCGGGGGCCGGCGATGGCGCGGTGGCGGGGGACATGGCGGCCGAGACCCTGCTGCGCGATTTGGTAGCTCTGAGCACGGCCCGCCGAACCGGCACCGTGATCGTCCAGCCGGCCGGCGGCGAGGCTACCGAAATCTTCCTTGATCTGGGCCGTATCGCGGATGCGCGCGTGCCCGGCGAATGGGGGCGCGGCGCGCTCCGCCGCATCCTCGCGGCGCGCGAGGGAGCGTATCGCTTCGAGCCCACCGAGACCGCGGTGTATCCGCAACGGATCGACGATTCCGCCCTGTGGTTGCTGGTCGAGGTGACTGAGCAACTGAGCGAAGAACGTCGTGGCCGGCACCTTCGTTAGCGCGTCCTGAGGAAGGAAGAAGGAGACACGCGATGGATGAGAAGCCACGAATTCTCGGCGTGGACGACAGCTTGACGATCCGCAAGGCGCTCGAGATCGTGCTCAAGCCCGCGGGCTATGTCTTGGATCTCGCGGGTGATGGTGCCGAAGCCCTTGAGAAGGCCAAGTCGTTCAAGCCCGCGCTCATCCTACTCGACTTCATTTTGCCCGACATGCGCGGAACCGAGGTGTGTCGTCGGCTTGCCGACGATCCCGAGACGGCTCATATTCCAGTCGTGCTGATTTCGGCGAAAGGGGCTGAAATCCGGCAGGCCTATCAAGACATCGGTAACGTCGTCAGCTACATCGCCAAGCCCTTCAAACCGCAAGTCGTCACCAGCATCGTCGCCGAAGTACTCGCGAAGGGTGCAGCCGGCGAGTTGGTCAAGTCGACGATGTCGGTGCACGAGGCCCCGGCGCTGCCAGGAACTCCGCCGCCCGCCGCAATGCCAGTCATGACTCCGCCCCCCGCGTCGGTCAGGGTCGCGCCTGAGTTCACGTCGGCCGCGACGCCCGCAGCCACCAACGGCAGCGCCTACGCGTACAGCGCCGACCAGATCGCCCGTGCCAACGGGCATGACGACCTGGAAGACCTTGAGAGCGACGAGCGAGTCAACGCCCCAATCGACACCGGACTCAGCGACGCAGCGCGTCGCGAGATACTCGAAGTCATGTTCGAGACGCTGCGCGCCGGTCTCGAAGGTGTGTACGTCGAAGAAGTCGATACCGCCACCGGTGCGGCCGCCGATGAAGCCGCCTCCTATACCGGCTTGATGGAGCGACTCGGCAACGAGCTGAGCGAGGCGCTGCAGCACGCGCGCTCGGGCGCGCGCTACACGCTCTACAGCGACGGTTCGGTGCGCTCGCTTGACGAAACGCTGCTCGATACCTTCCGCCGTTCGTGCCGTCTGCTGTTCCGCGCCGTGGTCGCGGGCGCGGTCGAAAACGAGATGGCAGCGAGCCACCAGCGGATCTTGGTCGCGTGTCATCGCGACAGCGCGGTTCACCAGCAAATCCGTTCGCTGCTGTCGGCACATCCCGACTGGCAGGTATTCACTATCAGCGAAGGCTTCAGGCAGTTGCCGATGATGACGCGCCTGTACGGGCCGTCCTACCTGATCGCCGAGACCACGTGGTCGGGCGCGTTGTGGGACCAGCTCCGCAATGTGCAGCGTCTGCCCGAAGCGCGCGCAATGACTGTGATCGGCTTGGCCGATGCGAACCGTGCGACGGGTCCGGACGACCCCGCCGCGCGCGCCGTGGCACTCTCCGAGCGCGGCTTCGCCACCGTACTGAGCTCCGCCTTCGAGCTGGAAAATGAACTCGGTGAGACGCCGATCACAGCGGCGCCGGCTCTGCTCCGCGCCGAAGTGTCAATGTCTGCACCGGCCACTCTGTGAACAAATCGAACCCAAGTGTGTGAGGGACCAATGCCTAAAGTTTTGATTGTCGACGATATCCGCAGCGAGGTGCAGTTGATCGCCGATGCGCTGACGCCAAAGGGTTACGACTGCATTCAGGCCAGCAACGGCCTCGAGGCGGTCGAGCGCGCCCGCACCGAACTCCCGGATCTCATCTTGCTCGACGTGGTGATGCCGGGACAAGACGGCTTTGCCACCTGCCGCCAACTCAAACGCGACGTCACCACGAAGGAGATTCCGGTGGTGATCGTCAGCTCCAAGAACGGCGAAAGTGATCGCTTTTGGGGGCAGAAGCAGGGGGCGTCCGACTATCTGACGAAGCCGTTCAGCCCCGACGATCTCGTCACCATGGTGAGGAGGTTCGTGTGAGCGACTCTCTACACTTCGATCTCGCGACCCGATTGAGCGCCCGCCTCGCCCACCTGGGCGAGGACTACTGCATCTTCACGCGCAGCGGACGCGAGTTCGGGGTCAGTGTCACCGCGGCGCGCGAGGTGTTGACCGGCGAGCCGGCCACCCCCGTGCCCCAAGCCCCGCCTTCGCTCATCGGTGTCATCAATCTGCGCGGCGAGGTGTTGCCGTTGGTGCAACTCGATAGTCTGCTCGACATGCCGACGCGCCTGTATAGTACCGACGATCAGATCCTCGTCGTGTCCGCGGGCGACGTCGAGATCGGGTTGGTGGTTGATCGCGTGCGCGACGTCCGCTCGATTGACAGCGGCGAGATCAAGGCCCATCCCGACGATACTGCGGCGCATCATCTCTTCCGCGGCTACTGGCCCAGTTCTACCGGAGTCGTCACCGTACTCGATGCCCAGCGGTTGGTCGCCGAAGCCGTCACGTCGGTGAGCACGCGCTTCAGCCAACGCCCGCCGGGGGCCGACGAGGGCGCCCGAGCCGTTGGCAACGTTTCAATGAGGAACCAATAGGAGGTCCACCATGGCCGAGAAGATTACCCCAGCAAGAGGATTCAGAGTGCCGATTCGTCTGCAGCTGATCCTCTTCTTCGTCCCGCTCACCGTTGGTGCGCTCGGCTTCTTGGGCTGGCAGAGCTATCAAGTCGGCGCCGACGCGCTGCGCCAACAGGCCGTGCGGCAGCTGCAATCGATCCGCGACAACAAGAAGCGCGAGATCGAACGCCACTTCCGCCTGGTGGAAGACCAGGTCATCACGATCGCCCGCAACCCCAGCACCGTGCTAGCGATCAAGCAGTTCAACAACGCCACTCGCGAGTTGGACAGTGATCCCGTCACCGATGGGCCGGGCATGAAGGACCACATGCTGGCGCTCAAGCAGTTCCTCGAAAAACGATACGAACGCGATATTCGGCGCGAACGCATCGACCTCAAGTCGCTCTTGCTGCCGCAACGCTCGGCGGTGTGGTTGCAATCGGCTTACGTAGCCATGAATCCGAACCCCGAGGGCAGCAAACAGCTTTTCGAAAGTAGCAATGACGGCACCCGGTACACCGCCTATCATTCGATCTGGCATCCGATCTTCCGCAGCATGGTCGAAAAGTTCCGCTTTCAAGATCTCTATCTGATTGACGCCAACACCGGCCGCATCATCTACTCGGTGTCCAAGGGAACGGACTTCCAGACCAATCTACTCGATGGTCCGTACCGTGACGAAACGATCGGCAAACTGTTCCGACGTTTGCAAGCCGAGTCGCGCGAGGGCGACTACTTGGTGGTCGACTTCAAGCAATACTTTCCGCTGGGCGGCAAGGCTATGGCCTTTGCCGGCGCCCCGGTGTTCGAAAACGGCCAGAAGACCGGCGTCGTGATCGTGCAGGTGCCGATTGCCGGGATCAACAGCATCATGACTGCCGACCAGAAGTGGGAAGAAGTCGGTATGGGCGAAAGCGGCGAGACGTATCTGGTTGGGCGCGATTTCCTCATGCGCAGCGACAGCCGCTTCATGAATCAGGAGACGCCGTCAGGAACCATTATGGGCCAGACCGGGACGACAGTGCTCCAAAACAAGGTCGATACGGCGGCGGTGATGGCGGTGAACGACGGATTGACGTACCCCTCCCCGGGCGAGACGCCTGCCTACGAGAATTATATGTCCACCCGTGTGCTCGGTGCCTCGACCCCGGTCGAGATTCGCGGTCTGCAGTGGGGTATCGTCGCCGAGATCAGCGAAGCCGAAGCGCTCCGGCCTGTGGAACGGCTGCGCACCTTGAGCCTTCAGATCGGTGGCGGATTGATCGCTCTCGTCGTTGTCTTCACGCTGTTGTACTCCACGCTGCTGACACGCCCGGTGCGGGCATTGGCCGGCACGATGCGCGAGATTCAACAAGGCAACTTCCGCGCCCGCGCCAAGGTCAAGGCGCGCAACGAGCTGGGGTTGCTCGCCACCGGTTTCAACCAGATGCTCGACGAACGCGTCGATGCCCTGGTGCAAGCCGAAGAAGAAGGCAAGCGGCTGCAGAACGAAATTCGCGATCTGCTGACCGTGGTGGCCGGCGCCTCGGAAGGCGACTTGACGGAGCGGGCGCAAGTCGGCAGCGGCGTGCTGGGTAACCTGGCGGACGCGCTCAACCTGATGTTCGAGAACGTTGGCGAACTGATCAAGCACCTTAAAGGCGTATCAGCCCGCGTGGTTTCGTCCGCGACCCAGATTCAGGCCTCCGCCGAGCAACTCGCGCAAGGCTCAGCGCGCCAGACTTCTGACATCACCAGCACCACCGCGGCGGTGCAGGAAATGACCTCGAACATTCAATCGGTGTCCGAGAACGCGACGGTCGCCGCTGAAGCCGCCAAGCGCGCTGAAGAAGCCGCGCACCAGGGCGGGAATGTGGTTAAACGCGTCGTCATCGGCATGGATGCGCTGGAGAAGAACACCCGCGCCTCCGCCGTCAAGATCAAGCGGCTGGGTGAGCGCTCGATGGAAATCTCCACCATCATCGGCACGATTCAGAAGATCTCGGCGCAGACCAACATGCTCGCCCTCAACGCCGCCATCGAAGCGGCGCGCGCCGGTGAACACGGCCTCGGCTTCACCGTCGTTGCCGACGAAGTCCGCAAGCTGGCGGAACGTACCGAAGGGGCCGCGGAGGAAATCGCGCGCTTGATCGCCGCGATCCAGGCCGAGACCAACGACTCGGTGAGTGGCATGGAGCGCCAAGCCGAACACGTCGAACAGCAGCTCGGGTTGGTGTCGGAAGCCGGAAACGCCCTCGACCGCATCTTACGGGCGTCGGTGCAGAGCGCCGAGCTGATCGCCGAAATCTCGTTGGCTGCCAACCAGCAGGTGCGCGGTGCCACCAGCTTGAGCGACGCGATGTTGAGTATCTCGGATGTCGCTCGCCAGGCCCAGGTGTCGTCGGAACAGACGCAGCACAGCACCGCGTCGCTGATCGAAGTCTCGTCGGAACTGAATGCGCAGATCGGGTTGTTCCGCGTCGAGACCATCGGCAATGGCAACGGCCATGCGGAACCCGGGGCCCCGACGGCGCAGGTGGTCGCGCTCGAAGATCCCGACGCCACCGGCAACGGGCACGCCACCACGATCTGACGCGATTGCTGTCGAGCACGGGCCGCCATGACGCGTACCCTCGAACTTCCCGATTGGCAGGTCGCCTGGGTGCGCGACGCGGTGGCGGCTCGCTGCGGGCTCTACCTCGGTGGGCCGCACGAAGCGCACCTCAGTAGCCATGTGGCCACTCGTATGCGTGATCTTGCATTGAGTTTCGGCGACTACGCCCGCTTGTTGCAGGAAAGCCCGGTGAGCGGCGGTGAGTTGCAGACGTTGATCGAACGCCTATGCATTCACGAAACCAGTTTTCTGCGTGACCCGGGCCAGTTTCACGCCCTGGCGCGTTTCATTCTCCCGCAACTGGTGCGCGACGCGGTCCGCGACGGCCGGCGCCGCCTGCGCTTGATCAGTGCAGGCTGTTCCACCGGCCAAGAAGCGTACTCCCTGGCGATGATCGCCGAGGAGTCGCGGCCGCTGCTCGAAGACATCGAAGTGGAGGTGGTGGGGTTGGACGTGAGCGGGGATGCCATCGAGCGGGCGGCACGGGGCCGCTACTCGGCCCGTGAAGTCGCCATGCTGGATCCGTGGCGGCGCGATCACTATCTGCAGCCGGTCGGGTCCGAGTTCGAGATCATCCCGGGGCTGCGGCGTTCCCTGCGCTGGCTGCGCTGCAATCTGACTGGGGCACTCCCGGTGACGCAGGTTGATGTCATCTTCTGCCGCAACGTGTTGATCTACTTTCAAGGCGCCCAGCGCGATGCCCTCGTGCGCAACCTGGTGGCGGCCTTGCGCCGGGGCGGATTCTTCGTCCCCGGTTTTGCCGATTCCCTCCAAGCCCACCGCGACATTCTTGAGCCCATTCGCACCAACGGAACGGTGATCTTTCGCCGCGGGCTGCGCCCCACGGCGATTGTCGGACACGGTGGCGAGAGTGCTCCGTTCGGCAGGATGGCTGCCAGCGGAACGGGGAGCGCGAGCTAATGGCCGACCGGTTTAGCATTGACAACATCAGGGAACTTTTCCGCGACGACGTCCGGCGGTTCCTCCACGGCATGGAGGCCCGCCTCGAACAGTTGATCTCCAACCCACGCGATACCGCCGCGCTCGATGAAATGCGCGCGCTCGGTCACTCGCTAAAGGGGACGGCGTCGCTCGTCGGACTGACCTACTTGAGCCGCGCGGGCAGCGTCATCGACCGCGTCGCCGAAGTAGCCGAAACGCACGGCCAGAGCGACGCCGGCGAAGCCCTCGCCATCTTCCGCCAAATGCAAGCCGCCCTGCCGGTGATCGACCGCTTGCTCGAAGACTGCCTCGCCGGAACCAATCCAGAGACTCAGGAAAATCTCTACACCGAGTTGCTGCTCACATTCTCCGCACGCACCCGAACCTATCTGCACGAGGTCGATGCGAGCATCGACCTGGGAGCCGCAGCCGACTCCGCGCCGCCGGCCGACGAACCCGCAGATGCAGAGAGCGAAGATGCAGAGAGCGATGACGCCGAGGGCGACGAGGCGGACGAATCCGAGACCGCCGCGCACGCCGAGTCCGCGCCCACCGCCGACGATGAGTGGGCGAAGGAACTGGCCGAAATTTTTGCCGCCGAGTTGGAGTCGCACCTCGAACGTGTGCCCAACCTCATCGCGCTGCTCGCCGAACCGACGCAGCAGGCCGACGTGTGTAAGCAGCTGTCGCGCATCTTCCACACCATCAAGGGTTCGGCGGCGATGGTGGGACTCAACGATCTGTCCACCATCGGCAAGCAGTTGCAGGATGCTTTCGGCGCGCCGGCGGAACAGCCGGACCGGTTGCCGCTGGCACCTGACTTCCTGGCCACAACCTACGAGGCGATGGCCAAAGTGTTCGCGGCCGCCGGCAAGCCACCACCGGCGTTGCCGAGGTTGGCGCCGCCACTGTTGGTCGACGCCAACGTCGCCGATCTTGACCGCGAACTGCTCGATGCGTTTACCATCGACGCCACCGAGGCGATCGAGGCCTCCGAGCACTTGCTCTTGCAGCTCGAACGCCAGCCCGACGATCGCGAGCTGTTGCAGGCCTTGTTCCGTCACTTCCATACCCTCAAGGGCGCGGCAGCGGCGGTCGGCCTCGAACGCGTCGCCGAGCAACTCCATCACGGCGAATCGCTGCTCGAAGCGGTGCTCGATTCCGAAGTGTCAGTCGACGCCGTCAAACTCGTCGACTTCCTCTTCCGCCTCACCGACTCGGTGACCGGCTTGATCAACACCGCCCGCGGAGTGCGTGACGAGCAGCGCACGATCCTCGGCGACGTGGGGGCCGAGGTGACCACGTTGATGATGGCGGCGCCGACGCCGGTGGAGGCCGAGGTCTCCGGCCGCCGTGTAACTGGCGTGCCGGAGGCAGAAGGCGACATGGCGCCGGAATCGCTGGCGGCGCGCGGCGCCGATTCCGAAACCAGCATCGTGCGCGTGCAGGCCTCCCGCCTCGATGCGCTGATGAACCAGGTGGGTCAGCTGGTCGTCAGTCGCACCCGCATGGATCGCAAGATCCAAGCGTTCGCGGAACTGCGCGACAAGCTCTACTTCTGCCGCACGCGCCTGGCCGAAATCATCGAGGGCTTCCAGGGGCGCTACGAGTTCAACACCGGCGATCGCCAAATGACCATGGCACCTGGGCGCGCCGCCAGCGCGCCGCGTCCGACCAACGGAGGCGAGACCCACGGCGCTACCGAGCGCGGCGGATCGGCGGACGATTTCTTCACCGATCTCGAATTCGACAAATACGACGACATCAACATCCTCTCCCGCAGCGTCATCGAGCTGGCCACCGACACCGGCGAGATCGCCGATCAATTGGGCGGCTTCATCGACGCTTTTGGCGAAGAGGCACGCCAGTTCTCCAAGATCACCACCGGTCTACAGCGCCAGATCACGCGGCTGCGACTGGTGCCGCTCGACACCTTGTTCCGCCGCCTGCTCCGCCCGGTGCGCGACGCCGCGCGCCAGGAAGGCAAGCTGGTCGACCTGCACTTCGAGGGCACCGACGTTCAACTCGACAAGTCGATCGTCGAAGCGCTCTACGCGCCGCTGCTGCACATGGTGCGCAACGCGGTCTCGCACGGCATCGAATCACCGGCCGTGCGGCAAGCCGGCGGCAAGGCCACCGTCGGCACCATTCGCATCTCTGCTACGCAGCGCCACAATAGCGTGCTGCTGTTCGTGCAAGACGACGGCGCCGGGCTCGACTTCGACGCCATCGCCGCGCGCGGCCGTACGCTCGGCCTGATTGCCCCCTCGGTCGCCCCTTCGCGCGAGCAACTGTTACCGCTCATCTTCCGCCCCGGCTTCAGCACCGGCGAGACGGTCACCGATCTGTCCGGCCGCGGCGTGGGCATGGACGTGGTTGCTCGCGACATCACCAAGCTCAACGGCAGCCTGCTGGTCGACTCGAAGGACGGGCTGGGCACGACGATCCGGATCGCGTTGCCGACCACGACTTCGATCGACGAAGTGCTGCTCTTGGAAGCCGGCCCGCAGGTCTATGGCTTGCCCGTCGACTTCGTCGAACAGGTCATCGCGGTCGAGATGTCGGAACTCGTCGACGTCGATGGCCAGCGCATGCTGCGCGTCCGCAACGAGTTGCTGCCGGTACTGCTGCTCGCGCCGTTGGTCGGGGAAACCGTGCCGAGCGAACACGGGGTCGCGGTGCTGTTGCGTGCCGGTGAGCGCGCGCTGGCGTTGATCGTGGATCGTGTACAAGCGCAACAGGAAGTGGTGATCCGGCCGCTCGGCCGCGTGCTCGATGCGCATCCGTTCCTGTCGGGGGCGACGATTTCCGGTGCCGGTGCAGTGATCTTCGTCCTCCACGTCGGCCGTCTCTTCGACGTGCTGGCAGCAGTGGCCGATCGCCAACCGACCTTCATCATGAATGAGTCCTCCGACGCGCCGGTGGTCGAAGCGCGCGCGGTGCTGGTGGTCGACGATTCGATCAGCGTGCGCAAGCTGGCGCAACGCTTCGTCGAGAGTGGTGGATTGGAAGTGGAGACCGCCGTCGATGGCATCGACGCGATGGAGAAACTCGCCAGCGGGCGCTTCCGCATTGTGGTGACCGACCTCGAGATGCCGCGGATGCACGGCTACGAGTTGATCGCCGAGATTCGCCGGCATCCGCAGTATCGACACTTGCCGGTGATCGTCTGCAGCTCGCGCTCGAGCGAGAAGCATCGCCGGCGCGCGCAGGAGGCCGGTGCACAAGGCTACATCACCAAGCCGTTTACCAAGGAGCAGTTGCTGGCGGAACTGGAGCGTCTCATGGAAGGTCGCGCCGAACCGATGCGCGGCAATGGCTCGGCCTCCTTGAGCGGGTAGAGTTGGGGGGATGCACGTCGATGTCGAGCGAAGAAGCGCGGGCTTGCCCGGACGAGACACCCGCGATCGAGCGTGACCACCGCCTGCGGGTGTTGGTGGCGGATGACTCCGGCCTGATGCGCCGGACTATCACGCAGATTTTGCAGGAAGAAGGTGACATCGAGGTCATCGCCACGGCGCGCGATGGCGCCGAGGCGATCGAACTCGCCGAGCGCTTGCGGCCCGACGCCATCACCATGGACGTCAACATGCCGCGCGTCGACGGCCTGCGTGCGGTCGAAGTGATCATGGGCCGCCATCCGGTGCCGATCGTCATCATCAGTTCGTACACCAAGCGCGGGGGCAAGGCCGCGGCGCAGGCGCTGCACTATGGCGCGGTCGAGATCATTGAGAAGCCCTCGCAGGTTGGGGTCAGTCTCGATCTCGATCTCCAGGCCGCCGAGATTCGCGGCAAGGTGCGCGCCGCCGCGCGCGTCCGCGTCGTGCGCACGGCCTCGTTTGGCATGGTTCGCCGTCCCGCCGCGATCGAACCGCTCAGCTCCACGGCGGCCGCGCGGCCGCGGCCACGTGCGGTCAAGCCGGAGAAGTTGTTTCCGATTGTTGCCATCGGCGCCTCCACCGGCGGTCCGGCCGCGCTCAGCGACATGTTGCCGTTGCTGCCGGCGCCCTTCCCCGGGTGCATCTTGATCGTGCAACACATGCCCGCGGGGTACACCAGCGATCTGGCGCACAGTCTCGATCAGCGCAGCGCGATCACGGTGGTGGAAGCCCGTCACGGTGATCCCATCGTGCCGGGAGTGGCGTACATCGCACCGGGTGGCTGCCACATGGAGTTCGCGAACGATCACATCAAATTGCACGCCGAAGCGCGTCGCAACATGCACCGGCCGAGTGTGGATGTGTTGTTCGAGAGTCTCGCCAGCGTGGCGCCACGGCTGCAAGTCGTGATGCTCAGCGGCATGGGCGACGATGGCGTGCACGGGATGAAGCGCCTGCGCGCCGCCGGTGCCGCCACGATGGTGCAAGACGAGGAGAGCTCCGTGGTCTGGGGCATGCCCGGCTGCGCCGTGCGCGCCGGCTGCGCCCAACTGCAGATGCCGCCGGAGCGCTTGGCGGAATATCTGTGCGCGGCCGTCGGTGTGGCCCCGAATCCGATTCTGGTCCTCGACGAGGTCGCCAACAAGCCGTCGATTGCTGAGCGGAGACTCGCCCGGTCCGCGATTTCTCCGGGGCCCACGGTGTGAACGAGTCCAAGATGGATCGCGACGAACGCGTGGCTACCGCGAACCCCCCGAGCCCTGAAGATCTGATCTGTCTGCAGGCGTCGATCGACGAACTGCGGCGCGAGCGGGACAGCCTCAGCAAGCGTCTGCAAGCGGCCGAGAGCGGCGCCCGCGAGAAGGTCCAACTCTCCGAGTCGCGCCTGCGCGAAGCGCTCGCCCAGATCGACGGCTTGAAGCGCACCACGCAAGCCATGCGCGTGCGCTTGGAGGCCGAAACCAAACGCGCCGAACAAGCGCAGGACGCGCGCACGCGTCACCACGCCGCGACCGAAGCCCTGCAGACCGCTAACGCCGAGCTGACCACCGCGCTCGATGCCGCTCAGGCTCGACTCGCCGATCTCGAAACCGAGAGCGGCATTCATGAAGGCGAAATTGAGCGCCTGCAAACGGAACACACGGAGGCCAGCGCGCGCATCGAAATGCTGACGACCCAGCTCGATGACGTGCAGCACACGATCGCCGAACGCACCCTGGCGGCGGAAGCGGCCGCCGCCCAGCAGGCCGAGTTGGCGCAGACGCTGGCAGCGTTCGAGGAGCAGCAGCGCGCCCTCCACGATTCGCTCAGCGCGCTGCAAGCGGATCGCGATCACGTGCAAGCGGCGCTCGACGAATCGGAACAGGAGCGCAGCCGCGCGTCGGAAGCTCAGCAGACGATCGCCCAACGCGAAGCGCAACTGGTCGCGAACCTTGCGGTTGCCCAGCAGCGCGAGACTGAGTTGCACGCCACGATCGAGAATCTCCAGCGCCAACATGCCGACGATCGCGCGGCGACCGCGGCGCAAATCGAGTCGCTGGTCCAGCAACTGGCCAGCGCACAACAGCAGCACGCCGACTCCGAACGGCAGATCGAGGCCACCCGCATTGCTCACGCGGAAGAGTTGACGCTGTGGCAGGACACCGCGACGCAGCGGGAAGCCGAATTGGTCATCGCTCGCGACGACCTAGCCCGCCGGCTCGAAGAGACGGAATCGCAGACGATCCTCGCCCGCGAGGAAGCCACCGCCCTCGCCGCTCGACTGCACGATGCGGACGCGGCCCTCGCAACCGCAACCACGCAGCGGGTGACGTTGGAAGAAGAGATCGCCGCGGCCCATGAGGATCACGCTCGCGAACGCACGGTGTTCGAAACCGCGGCGCGCCAGCGCGAAGAAGAGCATCGCCACGAGATCGAATCGGGGCGCGCGACTCTGGCCGAACGCACCGCGGCGCTTGCCGCCGAGCGCGATACCGTGGTGCAACGCGTGCGCGAGAGCGACGAGCTGCTCGAAGTCGCCAGCGCCGAGCAGCGCGCGCTCTCCGATCGGGTCGCCGCGCTCGACGCCGAGCTGAACGCACGCAGCCGGCGGATCGATGAACTGGTCGCCGCGGCCGAGCAACTCCGCCAGCAGCACGTGGCTGACATGCAGGCCGCTACCGGCGACGCCCGGGCGGCCCAGGAGGCGTTGCAGTGCGATCTCGACGCCGCTCGCAGCGATGCGCAGAGCACACAGGCGACCGCGGCCGAGACTGCAGCCCGCGTCCGCACGCTGGAGGAACAGCTCGCGAGTCGCGAAGCGCAGGGCGGTGAGCTGTCGGCGCAACTGACCGCGCTCGCGGCCGCGGTGAGCGAACGTGATGCACAGCTCGCGCAGCTTCACACCGCGGCTGAGGCGGCGCGCCAACAGCAGGCGCTGGAACTGCAGGCGGCGGCTGATAGCGCCCACGCCCGGGTGAGCGCGCTCGAAGCGCAACTCGCCGCCGGCTCGGCCGAGAGCGCGACATTGTCGGCCCAGGTGGCGGCGCTGCGGATCACCCTACAGCAGCGCGAGGACGAGCTGACGCAGTTGCGCAGCGACGACCAGCAAGCGCGCGAGCAGCTCAGTGCGGAACTCGAAACGACGCGCGCCGAACTGTCCAAGCGTACCGTGTCACTCGATGCGATCCGCCCGCAAGTACGGGCGCTCGAAGCGCAACTCGCGGAACGGGACACTACGCGCAAGGCGCTCTCGGATCGCATCGCCCAGCTCGAAACCGAGCTGCGCGAGCGCGATGGACGGGTGCAGAAGCTCACCACCGAAGTCGAGGCCCTGCGGCAGGAGTACTCGGGCGAGCTGGACGAGTGGCAAGCCACCGCGGCGCAGCGCGAGGCCGAGTTGGTTGCCGCCCGCGATGCCTTGGCGGGCCAACTCGCTGAGGAGCAATCCCGCGCCGCGCATCTGCGCGATCAGGCCGCGGCGGCCGGCGAACGGATGCGCGAAGTGGAAACCGCACTCCAGGCCGCACAACAGGAAACCCAGCGACGCGATGCCGAGTGGCGTGACGCGCATGCGGCCCATGCGGCCGCGCAGGCCACGCTGCAACAGGAGATCGAGGCGACGCGCAGCGACGCGGCGGGGCAACGAGACGCGCTGGCGGCGGCAGAGAACCGCATCCACTCGCTGGAAGAATCTCTGACTGGACGTGACGCCGAAGGTGGCGCGCTGGCCGGGCGACTGGCGAATCTCGAAGCGGAGGTGCAGACGCGCGCGGCGCGCATCGAGGAACTCACCAATGAGGCGGCCGCGCTGCGTCAACAACACGCCGGCGAGATCGAGGCCTGGGAGCAAACCGCGGCGCAACGCGAAGCCGAATTGGTGGCGGCGCGCGACGCGCTCACGGATCGCCTCGCCGACGAAACCGCGCAGGCCGCGGCCGCGCGCGAGCAGGTGAGTGCGCTCAATGCGCAGGTGCACGAGCTGGAGGGCACGATCACCACGCTGCGGGCCGGTGGTGCGGAAGTCGAGCAGCAAGAAGCCGCGTGGCGCACGGCCGAGGCGACGCTGCGGCAAGAGATCGAGGCAACGCGCGTACAGTTGGCGAGCGGCCAGGCTGCCCTCGATGCCGCACGCGAGGAAGCGCGGTCGCTGAGCGAACGCGCGATCGCACGCGAAGACGAGATCAACGCGCTGCAGACGCAGCTCGCGTCAGCGCATGATGTCGCGCCTGCCGTGTCGCCGGAATCGTTGTCGGCGGCCGAAGAGCGCGAGCGCGCGCTACAAGAGCGCTGCGACGAACTCACGCGCCACCTTGAAGAGGTGCAGGACCAGACAGTCGGCGCCCTGCAGGCGCAGGAATCCCTTGGTCTGCGTATCGAGGAACTCGACAGCGAGCAGCGCGAGCTGCACATGCGCAACGATCAACTGACCGCGCTCAACGGCCAACTCGAACGCGAGTGCGAGAAGTTGCGGCGCGAGCGCACCACTGGCGACGACACACGCAAGCAAAAGGCCGACAACACGCGCCTGGAAGCCAAGATCGCGGAGATCGAGCGCCAGCACGCCGAGGCCGCGCAGCGCCACTCGGCGGCCGTCGCCGGCTACATGGTCGAGCTCAATCAGCGGGCCGAGACGCTGCACGCGCGCACGGTCGAATTGCAGAAGGCCAACGAAGAATTGAACTTGACGCGCCAGGCCTGCGACGACGCCGTGTCGCAACTGGCCCTCGTGCGTCAAGAGCGCGCCGACATCGAACAGCAAATGCTCGAGCTGCGCGCGGTGGCCTCGGCGGCCGCGGCGCGGCCGAAACCAGAAGAGCGGATGCCGCCGCAGCCCGCTCGCCCCGGTGCACCAGCCAAGTCCGCCGAGCCCGCCGCCGCCAAGCCTGCGATGGCCGACGCTGCGGCGCCGGGCGCGTCGAAGCCGGCCGCGACTCCATCGGGCACCCCACCGCCGCCGCGCACTATCAAAGGTGGCGCGCCGCTCACGCTGGTTCACCTCGAAGAGAACAAAGCCTTCCGCGATCACGTGCGCGAGCTCCTCAGCCCGTTGCCCGAAGCGCACTATCTCAACACGCTCGATGGGCAACCAGCAGCGAGCAACGGTTTGCATATGCTGGCGGTCAATCTGCTCAACCGGGCGCACGATCCGTTGGCCGCGATCACGTCGACGGTGTCGGCTGATGCGGAGCACGCCGAAGTGTTTGCGTACTGTGCCGATGGGGCGTGCGGCTTCGCCTTCGGCAAGGTCGACTTCTTCGCCGCACCGATCGATCCCGACGGCTGCGTGACGCGATTGCTGGAACGGCGTGGCTCGGTGCAGCGTCTGCTCGCGGTCAGCGACAACGTCGAGATGACCGGCGCGTTGCGCGAAGTGCTGGCGCGCGTACGCTGCTCGACCTCAGTCGCCTTCGACGTCCGGCAAGCGGTCGATCTGCTGCCGATGATCAAGCCCGATGTGGTGTTGGTCGACTTCTCGTTGCCGCGGGGCGAAGGGCTGCGCTTGGTGAGTCGGCTGCGCTCCGATCCCAAGACGCGAGACATCGCGCTGGCGGTACTGCTGCCGACCCCGGGCAACGTCGCCGAGTTTCGCCAGCACGCGCTGCGCGCGGCGCGCGAGTTCCCGCTATCGCCGGCGCAGTTGGCCCTGGCTCTGGCCAATCGGCTCGGCATCCCCATGCCGGCGGCCGGTGGCGAAGCCAAGGGCGCCAAGATGCTGCAAACCGGCTAACGGTTCGTTTCGGTCTGCAACAAGTCATCGGTGTTGAGCGAGATGCGCGGCTCGATTGCCGCTCGTCGGGTCGAGTGGTACGAGCGAGCGGGGTTCCATCACTAAGGAGAACAGGTGCAATGCGTGTACGAGTTGTGAAGTCCGCCGTCGTAGGTGTCGCCCTGCTGGCCTTGCCGCAGGTGGCCGCCGCGGTCAATTGCGAGCAAGTGCGCAAGTATCTCGCGACCGGCCGCTCGGTGGAAGACGTTGCCGAGACAATGATCGTCAGCATCGACGATGTGAAGAAGTGCCAGCAAGGCGGCGAACAGAAGAGCGACACCAAGGCCGCCCAGCCGCCAGCCAAGCCCGCCAGCAAGAAGTAGTCGGTCTTCGCTACCCCGCCTCGCCCGGCGCGCGCGTGGTGAGGGCCAGCGCGTGGATGCCACGCTGCATGAGGTCGCCGAGCGCGGCGTACACCATACGATGGCGTTCGAGCGCTGACTTACCGGCGAAGTCGGCCGAGATCACCGTGACCGTGTAGTGCCCCCCACTGCCCGCGCCGGCATGGCCCGCGTGCTTGCGGCTGTCGTCGATGATCTCGATCTGCTGCGCGTGCAATCGCTCGCGCAGGGCGTGATCGATCGTTTCCATCATGTCCATCGGGAGCGATGGTAGCAGTGCCCCCATCGGTTGCAATCGAAAGTGACCTCGACGAGCGCCAAACCGATTTCAGTTTGACCCAAGAACTTCAATCCATGTAAGGGACCCATCCAATGTCTTCTTCAGTAGACGAGATGCGCTGGCCTGCCGACCGTCAGGTGCTGCCGGCATTGATCGTCATGTTCCTCGCGGCAGTCTTGACGCTTGTGCGTGCTGGCGAGGTTGCCGCCCAGCCGTTCGCCTACGTGACAACGTCACCGCAGCAGTACTCTGGCGGCCACACTTTTGAGCCCGGCGCGGTTGTCGTCATCGATACGGCCACTCGCAGGCTGGTCGGCCCGCCAATTCCGGTCGGACACACGCCATATGGGATAGCTGTCGCGCCAGATGGCACGCGCGCCTACGTCACGAACGAGGATGACGACACCGTGACCGTTATCGACACAATCCAGAACGCGCCTATCGGTGCGCCAATACCCGTGGGCCACACCCCCAATGGCATCGCCATCACCCCAGACGGCAGCCGCGTGTACACTACGAACGAATACGCCGGGACCGTGTCTGTCATCGACACCGCTACGAATGCGGTGGTCCGCTCGATTGGGCAAGTGATTGGTTCGGGGTATGCTTCCTGGCCCAACGCGGACATCGGCATTACCCCGGACGGTACCCGTGTCTACGTGGCGGGAAATCAAACCGTCTCAGTAATCGATGTCGCCACAAATCGAGTTGGCGGATTCATCAACTGCCCATCCTTTGATAGCTACTGCCCGGGTAGTTTTTTCCCCACGGCCTTCGCGTTCACTCATGATGGCAGGCGAGCCTACGTCGCGGGTCCCCAGGACGGCATCTGGCTCATCGACGTACTGAGCGACGAGCTGATCACCGGGGTCGTCTTTCAGAGTATGAGGTCCGCTAGCCCGGTTGCGATCACGCCAGACGACCAGCGCCTCTATGGCATAAGCCTGATCCCTACTGTGAAGGACGAGGTGGGTTTTCAGGGCGCTGTCGTGGCGATCAGTACCGTGACGAATGAAATGGTGAGCGAGCCCATAGCGGTGGGGACACAGCCGTGGTCGCTGGCGATTACCCCAAGCGGCCGGTATGTCTATGTGGCCAACGAGTACTCTGCGCACAGCCGTGGTTCGGTCTCAGTGATCGACACAGTCACAAACACGGTGGTGGATACATTGGAAGTGTACGGGTACGCCTACGCTGTTGCAATCGGGCCGGCTCTTCCGACGCCGACGCCGACCGGTACGCCAACACCCACATCAACGCCGGTTGGAATGAATTCTGGCAGCGGCTGCGGCGTCGCCCCAGTTCATTCGGCTGACTTTGGTAGCTTGGTGCAGCTCGCGATTCCAGTGCTGTTGCTCTTCGGGCGACAGCGATCGATGATCGGTCAGATCGTCAAAGCGATTCGATCGCGCGACGCTTGACCGACCCCGCCGGGGCTGCTTCGCTGGAGGCATGCAGTCAGCGGAAGCGCGGGCGGAAACATCGACGGGTCACGCGCGCACGCCGCTGCTGCGTTTCCTCGGCTACGTGGCGCCGCATCGTTGGCTGATCGCCGGCGCGGCGGGCTGTGGTGTGTTCAAGTTCACCCTGCCGTTGATCTTTCCGCTGTTCCTCAAGTACCTCACCGACGTGTTGCTGGCAGGCGGCGCCGCGAACTCGGCGCACGCGGCCGACGCCACGAATCGCTGGTTCGACGAACTTGGCGGCGTCGTACTCGCGTACGCGCCGTGGCTCGGCTCAGGGGCGAGCGGGCGACTCACGGTGATCGCGCTGGTCATGCTCGCGGTGTACGGGGTTCTCGGCGTTGCGAGCTACTACCGCAGCTACTGGGCCGGGCAAGCCGGGCACCGTCTCATCTTCGATCTGCGCTTCGCGCTGTATCAACACATCCAGAGCATGTCGCACTCGTTCTTCGACGAACGGCGCTCGGGCTCGATCGTCGCCCGCTTCGTCAGCGACATCCAACTGGCGCAGAACTTCGTCGGCTCCGCGCTCACCAACGTGTGGATGGACAGCGCGTCGCTCGGCTTCGTGGTGTGGATTCTGTTCGTGCTCGAACGCCGGCTGGCGTGGGTCGCCCTCGGCGTGATTCCGATCTACGTGCTGATGATCCGCTACTACAGCCCGCGCATCAAAGCCGCCAGTCGGTCGGTGCAGGAGATGATCGAAGACTTCTCCGGCGAGCTGCAGGAAAAGATCGCCGGCGTCGGCGTGGTCAAGGCGTTCGGGCGTGAGGACTACGAAGCGCAACGCTTCTATCGCACCAGCCAAGATCTCTTCGATCTCACCATGACCAACGTGCAGCTCTCATCGGGCAATCAAGCGGCGACGACCTTTCTCACCGCCGTCGCGCCGCTGATCGTGGTGTGGGTGGCGGGTGTGATGGTCCTGCGCAGCACGCTGAGTGTCGGGACGATGATCGCGTTCTACGCGTACCTCAGCAGCTTGTACTTGCCGTTGCAGCGCTTCAGCGAGCTGAGCGTGGTGATCAGCAACTCGTTGGCCGCCATGGAGCGCATCTTCGAGTTCTTCGATATCCGTCCCGAGGTCGCGGAAACGCCGGGCGCGCCGCCGCTGGTGCGGGTGAGCGGGCGCGTCGAGTTCCGCGACGTGGGGTTTCGCTACGCCAGTCGCGGCGCCGGACGCCCGGCGTTGGCGCATGTGTCGTTGTCGATCGCGCCGGGCGAAACCGTGGCGATCGTCGGCCGCAGCGGCGCCGGGAAGTCGACGTTGGTGTCGCTGCTGCCGCGCTTTTACGACGTGACCGGCGGGGCGCTGCTGATCGACGACGTCGACATCCGCGGCGTGACGCTCGCCTCGTTGCGCGACCAGATCGGCATCGTGCCGCAAGACCCGATCCTGTTCAGCGGCGCGTTGCGCGAGAACCTGCTGTACGCCAAACCCGACGCGACGGATGCCGAGTTGCTCTCGGCGGCGCGCGCGGCGAATGCGACGGAGTTTATCGATGAGTTGCCGGACGGCTATCTCACGCTCATCGGCGAGCGCGGCATGCGGCTCTCGGGTGGGCAACGCCAGCGCATCGCCATCGCGCGCGCGTTTCTGAAAGATCCGCCGATCTTGATTCTCGACGAAGCGACCTCGGCGCTCGACTCGGAATCGGAGAACTTGATTCACGACGCTCTACGGAGATTGATGCTCGGCCGCACGACGTTGATCATCGCGCACCGGCTCTCGACCGTGATCAATGCCGACCGCATCGTGGTGATCGAAGACGGCGAAGTGCGCGAGATCGGACCGCACCCGGAGCTGCTGGCGCGCGGCGGGTTGTATACGCAGTTGTACGAAGAGCAGTTCCGCCACATCAGCGATTCACCACCGCGGCCAGAGCCGGAGGAGCGACTTCCCGCCGCTGCCCGACGCTAGCTGGGCCGCTTGATCTTCGCCCAATCTTCGCATACGATCCAGGCCATGAAGGAGGCGACGATGGAGGCGGCGTTCGAGTTACACGAAGGGTTGGTCGACGAGACCATCGAGATTCCACTGCTCGGGGTAGTCGCGGCGGGCGAGCCGTACAAGGCGTTCGTCGTCGACGACACGTTGAGCGTGCCGGCGGCGCTGTGGGGCGGCCGCAAAGTGTTCGCGCTGCGCGTGCGCGGCACCTCGATGATCGACGAAGGGATTCACGACGGCGACTTTCTGATCGTCCAACCGTGCGAGACGGCGGAGAACGGTCAGACGGTGGTCGCCGAGATCGACGGCTGCGTGACAGTGAAGAAATTCTTCCGCGAGTCTGACGGCGCGATCCGATTGCAACCGGCCAATCCGGCGTTGCTGCCGCTGATCGTCCGCGGCGACAACATTTGCATCCGTGGCGTGGTGGTCGGGGTGATGCGCAAGTATGGTTTTGGCCAGCACGAACCGGCGCGGTCGGTCCGTCATCCATCACCGGTACGTCGCCCACCCGAACCGCCATCGCAACAAACTGAAGACATGTTCGAGATGTCGCTCAACGCCATCGACGCGCAGCTCGCGCGTTGGCAGATGGTGCTGGAGCAAGCGAAGCACGATCGCCGCCGTCGCAATCAGTTACCGCAGATGGCGGAGTTGGGGCGCGATCTGCAGGCGCTGCGCGACTGGCTCGGCCGCACCGCCAAGCCCGGTCTCCGCCGCGCGCTGATCACCGAAGCCAACAACCTCATCCGCCGCATGCAGCGCTTCGCCCCCGCGCCACCGCCGGGCCCGTCGGAGACGTTGCTGCATTGAGAGTCCACTCGCGCGGGATGATTACGACACGGCGCTGATAGCTGAAGCGAACGCGCCGAGTCCAACCCCCGTGGGTGTCCGAGCTTCTTCCCAAAATGTGGCTCCCGAGACGCCTTGTCTGCACCGGGGCGATGGATTAAGCATGCCGCCATGCTGAAGAAGATCCATCACGTTGGTATCGTCGTGCGAAATCTCGAAGCCGCGTACGCGTTCTACCGCGACACGCTCGGTCTGCCGGTTCACAAGGTGGCGACGGTTGAAGATCAAGGGGTCAAGGCGGCGCTGCTGACCATCGGCAACAGCGAGATCGAGTTGCTCGAACCGATCAACGCGAACGGCGGTGTGGCCAAATTTCTCGACAAACGGGGCGAGGGCATTCATCACGTCTGCTTCGAGACCGACAACGTGGCGAAGGAGCTGGAGGCGACGATGGCAAAGGGTATCGCGGTGCTCGACAAAGCCCCGCGCAAGGGTCTCGCCGGGATGATCTGCTTCCTGCACCCAAAGGCGAGCCATGGCGTACTGGTCGAGTACGCGCAACCGTTTCCCGAGGATCACTGAGATGGCCCTGGCGAAGAAGATCGATCACCTCGCCATCGTGGTGAAGGATTTGGACGCGGCGGTGCAGACGTTCACCACCAACTTTGCTTTTCCGGTTGTGCGCCGCGGCGAGAATGCGCAGCTCGGGCTCCGCAACGCGTTCCTGCAAGTCGGCGACGCGCAGCTCGAACTGTTCACGCCGACCAAGCCAGAGAACCCGGCGACGAAATTTCTCACCGAGCAGGGCGAAGGGATGTACGTGCTCTCGCTCGAGGTCGACGACCTGGATCAGGCGACCCAGGCGTTGACAGCGAAAGGGATCAAAGTCGGTGCGATCATGCCGGTTCCCGACGGACGGCTCGCGTTCATCAGCCCCAAAGCGACGCACGGCGTGTTGCTGCAGTTCATGGAACGGAAGAAGTCGGCAGTCGGCAGTGGACAGTAGGCAGTGGGAAAACTCGACGGGAAGATCGCGTTGGTCACCGGAAGTTCGCGCGGGATCGGGCGCGGGATCGCGCTCGAATTCGCGCGCGAAGGTGCCGACGTGGCGGTGAACTACCGGCGCGATGAGGCGGCGGCGAAAGAAACCGTGCGCGCGATCGAAGCCCTCGGTCGCAAAGCGATCGCAATCCACGCCGACGTGGCGGAGTGGCCGCAGGTGCAGGCAATGGTCGAGCGCGCGCTCGGTCATTTCGGCCGCCTCGACATCGTCGTGGCCAACTCCGGCGTAGCCTCGCGCGTGCAGTCGGTGTGGGACCTCGACGTTGAGCATTGGCACAAGGTCATCGGCGTCAACTTGCACGGCGTTTTCTACACGTGCAAGGCCACCGCGAAGCACCTCGTCGACCGCGGCCAAGGCAGTATCATTCTGATCTCCTCGATCGGTGCCGATGCGTGCGGCGCAATGGGCGCGCCATACTACTGCGCCAAGGCGGCGGTGAACGCGCTGACCAAGTCGTTGGCGAGGGAGTGCGCGCCGTCGCGCGTGCGCGTGAACTGTATCGCGCCCGGGCTGATCATGAGCGACATGGGCGAGAAGATGGTCAAGTTTTACGGCGACACCCTCATAGCCGGCATCCCGCTCGGCCGGCCCGGGCAACCGGAAGATATCGGCAAGGCCGCGGTCTACCTCGCCAGCGACGATGCCAGCTTCGTTACCGGGAAGATCCTGCGCGTCGATGGCGGCGCATGGATGTGAGGTCGTGATTCGTGTTCGTGGTTCGTGACTCGTGATTCGGGAGGATCGCGGCGCCATCAAGGCAATACGCAGCGCGGCGGCGATCGTGCGTCGCGCTGCGCGACGACTTTTGCCAGCTACCTTCGACTTTGGACTTTCAATTTTGAGCTGCGCGGGCGAAGCCCGCCCTGTCTACTGGCGCGCGCGTATGCGATCGGCGCGTGATTGATGGAAGCGCAGCGGGACGCCGCCGTCGGGTGTCGGAGTATCGGTTGGCGTCGGCGTGTCGGTGTCGGTGGCCGTCGGCTCGGGTGTGTCGGTCGCGGTCGGTTCCGGCGTGTCCGTCGTTGTCGGTTCTGGTGTGTCGGTGACGGTCGGTTCGGGTGTGTCCGTAGCCGTTGGTTCGGGTGTATCGGTTGTGGTGGGTTCCGGCGTGTCGGTCTGCGTCGGCAAGAGGGTGTTGGTTCCTGTCGGGACCGCGGTCACAGTCGACGTTGAAGATGAAGTCGGCGTCGCGGTTATAGTCGCGGTCCGGGTGACGGTTCGCGTTGGTGACTTGAAGCCGATCGGCGTGATGGTCGCCGTCCGCGTCCGCGTGGCGGTGCGTGTTCGCGTGCGGGTCGAGGTGCGCGTCGGCGTGCGGGTGATGGTCGGGGTCCGCGTGATCGTCGGAAGGTGAGTCTTTGTGCGGGTAGGCGTCGCGGTCGCGGTGCGCGTGCGCGTGCGGGTGATCGTCGGCGTTCGGGTGTTGGACGGGCGCAACGTTGCGGTTGCCGTCCTTGTTGCCGTTGGGCGAGTCGGGGTCCGAGTCGATGTTGGTGCTGGAGTTGATGTCGGCACGCCGCCACCCGCGCGCGTGCCAGGATATACGAACTGGACGGCGGCCATGTCGTCCGCCTTGACGCCGGCGCAACGGCCGTCGAAGTGCGCGATTGCTGCCATGGTCGCGGTGTTGTCGAGCGAATGTCCCAAGCCGATTGAATGTCCCATCTCGTGGGTGGCCACCTCGCTGAGGTTGCAGCGATTCCAGAACGAACAAGTCGACCAGCCGTTGTTGAAGGTCACCTTGCCGAGCGCGATTTGCGAGAAGGTGGTGCCGTTGACGACCTTGGTCGCACCGCCCGAACAATATCCGCCGATGGCGAGGATACCGCTGCAACTCGACGGGTTGGTGATCTCGTTGAATGGATCGTTGAACACCAAGCGGTTGCTGCCCGAACAGGTGTTGAAGGCGGATGGACCGGTGTCGCCGCCATCGCCGAGGACGATGCTGGAGTTAGGGACGTTGCTCCAGGCGGCCATCGCATCGAGGATCGCGTTACGTGACTCGGTGGGGCCGATCTTCGCATCGCCGGTGGTGTCGATCGCGTAGTTCACCGGTAAATCGCTGTCGGGTTGAAACCATCGCGCGCTCCCGAGCAGAACGAACGCGTCGCGGGTCTCGCGCGGAATGTTCTCGCGAACCTCGGGCGGTTCGACGACGATCGGTGGCTCATAGCCAGCGGTGCGCATCGCAGCCAGCTTGTGCACGCGCCGCTTCAACCGTTCGAGCTTGGTCGCGCGCGGCGCCGGAGCGATGCGCAACTCCCCGTTGACCGGAACCAAGACCAGAGCACCGCCGAAGTCGCGGCGTGCCTGCAGCTCGCCGTGCGCGTTGTAGTCGATCGAGTATTTCCCCATGGTCAACGCGGTGGTCTGCAGTGTCCCGTCGTGGTTGCGGCTGAGGAACAGCAGAGAACGCTCGCCGACCCAAAACTCCGGTGCCCCGAAAACTGCCTCTGTGCGTGTGCCGACCGATCCGCCCGGCTCCTTCAAAATGATCTGCCCGCCATCGGGTAGGTCGCCCATCAGTACCTGATCGGTGTCGAGCGACACGTAGGTGTGGACCGGGCTGCTATCGTCGCGGCTAGCCGACTCGATGTGGGTGACTGTCCCAATCACGACCGCGACCGATTGATCCAACAGGGCGCGCTCTTTCATGAGGACGAAGGTGGTGGCGCCGGCCGGCGATGTCCAGAGACTGCCGACGGTCACCATCAGGGCGAGGAGCAGGGGTTTGGGGGCGCGCATTTCAGGGTTCAACGAGCAGAATATATGCCACGGATTTGCCGTCTTGCCGCTAGGCTATCACACGAATAAGGCCTGTGGGATCGTCGAAAAGTTCGCCGATATCCGCCACTGTGACGACGCCATGATCGTGCAGCGCTCGCTGCAATTCTGCCCTCTTGCGCTCTGCCACAGCGAGCAGCAGGCCGCCCGAGGTCTGCGCGTCGGCCAGAACCAATTTGGTTTCGGGCGACACACTCGGATCGAACTGAGCGAAGTCCTCAGCAAAAGTCAGGTTGCGACGGCTGCCACCGGGGACGATGCCATCACGTGCAAGCTGTGGCACCTCAGGCAGCACCGGTACTTGCCGGGCGGAGATACGGGCGCTGAGGCCACTACCGGCGGTCATTTCGTGCAGATGCCCAAGCAAACCGAAACCCGTCACGTCGGTAGCTGCATGCACACCGATGGCGATCGCCGCCTCGGCGGCGGCGCGATTGAGCATGCTCATGATCGCGATGGCCCGTTCGATCAGATCGGTTGACGCCAGGTCACGCTTGATCGCGGTCGAGATGATCCCCATCCCCAGCGGCTTGGTCAGGATCAAGCGGTCGCCCGGCTGCGCGCGCGAGTTGCGAATGATCTTGTCGGGGTGAACCACGCCGGTCACCGCCATGCCGTATTTGGGTTCGCGGTCATCCACGGAGTGACCACCGACGACGGAGACGTTGGCTTCATGCGCTTTGTCGGCACCGCCACGCAGGATCTCTCCCAAAATTTCGAGCGGCAACTCGGTTGCCGGGAAGGCGACAATGTTGAGCGCAACGATCGGGCGTGCGCCCATCGCATACACATCACTCAACGCGTTGGCCGCGGCGATCTGGCCGTACGCGTACGGGTCGTCGACCAATGGCGTGATGTAGTCGACCGTTTGGACGATGGCGAGGTCGGGCGTCAGACGATACACCGCGGCGTCGTCGGACGTTTCGGTGCCGACCAAGAGGTTCGAGTCCGCCGGCGCGGCGGGCAGTTTGCGCAGGATCTCAACGAGATCCTTTGGGCCGATTTTGCAGGCTCAACCCGCGCCGTGACTGAACGAGGTGAGGCGAATACGCGCTCGATCGTCCATGCGCGCGTCTTACCACACGCGCATGGGCAACACGACGCAACGGGTGATCAGTTGCAACCGGTCATCGATTCAGAAATCGCCGACTCAGAAATCGCCGAACTCGGGCGGATGGTCCTCCTGGTACATCATGGAGATGATGCGCTTGCCGGGATTCTTGTGGTCGTTGGCGACGGTCACGTTGAGGATCGTGTTGCCTTTCTTGAAACCGAGGAAGGATTGCTCCTTACCCTGATAGTTCTGTTCGATGACCCAGCCCTTGGCGCGGAGATCCTTCTCATAAAAGTCGTAAACCTCCTTGCGCTCCTGCTGCGCGCGGATGATCACGGCTTTGGCGTCGGCGGGCAGCTTGTGGATATCGGCGACTTCGAATCCTTCCATCATCGGCACATCGGTCGGGAAATCTGGCGGCAACTGCCCCGCTTCGGTCACCGGTGTCGGGCTGGCGACGTCGGCTTGCGGTTGAGTGGGCGGCATCGCGGGCGACGCCGCCATCGCCGGGGCGTGCAGCGTCGGGCGCGAGCTGGCGAAGCCGGTGCCGTGACCCGCCGGCGTCGGCGCCTGGGCGATCTCCTCCACTTGCTTGTGACACGTACACGAGCTGATGAGGCTGCCGACGAACAGCAACGGGAGCCAGCGATTCATTCGACCCATGGAACCTATTCCTCCTCCGCGCAACGCGCGCGGATTATTCCTGAAATCGCCGCGCAAGAGAAGGCGGCGGGCTACTGTTGACACGCCGCATCCCGCTGTTGGCTCCCTCGGCGATTGTTGCTACGGTCACGCCCCGATGATTCGCTCCCTACCGACGCTGGCGCCGTTCAGGCTATTCAACACGTCCGCGAGACAATGAGGGTCCGCTAGTGGCTGACGCACGCTTTTGCGTCCAGTGCGGCGCCAAACTGGTTGCCGAAGCGAACTTCTGCGTCGAGTGCGGTACGAAAGTGCCCGGTGCGAAGCGCGCACCTGGTACTACCTTCACGCTCGGACGCTACGCGCCGATCGTGGTAGTGGGTTCCGTGCTCTTGATCGCCGGTGGCGCGGTATCGATCGGGTTGTTGAACCCGAAGGCGCCACCCTCCGTACCGCCGCATGAGTCCTCCGCTACGGCCCCAGGGGCACCGGCGGCCGCTGGCGGCGCCGCACCGAATGTTGGCGGCAGTATGGGCGGCACGATGCCCGAGGGCCATCCGCCGGTGCAGATCCCTGACGATGTCAAGCAAACCATTCGTGACATGGCCAAGGCCGCCGAGGCGCAGCCGGACAACGTTGCAATGTGGAAACAGTTAGCCGAGGTCCAGTACCGCGCTGGACAAGTCGACTCGAGCTATCTTCCCGAGGCGCAGTTGTCGTTCCAACATGTCCTCGACAAAGAGCCAGACAACACCGACGCGCTCCGCGATCTCGGCAACATCGCGTTCGATCGCGAACAGCCCGAGAAGGCGATCGAGTACTATCGACGCTACTTGACGGTGAAACCCGACGATCAGATGGTGCAGACCGATCTCGCTACGATGCAATTGGCGGCCGGCAAGACCGATGAAGCGATCGCGAGCTACCAAAAGATCCTCACCGCCGACCCCAAGTTTTTCCAAGCCCAATTCAACCTTGGCCTCGCGTATCATCGCGCCGGGCGATCGGCCGAAGCGGTCGCGGCGTTACAGAAAGCGCGCGAGCTTGCCAGCGACGATCGCGCGCGCAAACAGGTCGAGCAGGTCCTCGCCCGCATGTCCGGTTCAGGCGGCGCACCTGCGCCCGGCGGTGGCGCTGAAGCAGCGGACACCCTGCGAGCCGGCATCGAAAAATTCTTCCGCACGCATCAAATCATCGCGGCGAAACTCGATCGCTTCGATTGGGACGGCGATCGCTCGGTGCGAGTGATGCTGCACGACTTCCCGATGACCGCGATGCCCGACTTCGTCCGCAAACAACTCGGCGATCGCATTCGGGGCCAGATCAAAGAACAGAAGACCGCGCACAACGTGAGCGAGCCCGTGCAAGTCCTACTCGTCGACAGTGCCAGCGGCGAAACGATGGAGACGATTAGCGAGTGAGATCGTGAGTGGTGAATCGTGAGGCGTGAATCGTGAATGGTGGGTAGGTTCTTGGGAGTCAGATGTCAGCCTCCGACCACTCACGCATCACGACTCACCGATCACGATTTACGCTTCCCCAGTCACGACTCACGCCTCACGATTCACGACTCACGCGCCGGTTCTTCGCCCGTGACGCCGTCACAGTAGCCAAGGCGTTGCTCGGCGCCATCCTCGTGCATGAAACATCCGACGGGCTGACCAGCGGGCGCATCGTTGAAGTCGAAGCGTACCGCGGCCCAGAAGATCGCGCCGCACACTCGTATGGCGGTCGGCGCACGCCACGCAACGAGGTGATGTACGGGCCGGCGGGCCACGCCTACGTCTACTTCGTCTACGGCATGCACTACTGCTGCAACGTAGTGGCCGCGGCGGTCGATGTACCGGAGGCGATTCTGATCCGTGCGCTCGAACCCGTCGACGGCGTCGACCTCATGCGCGCCCGTCGTGGTTGTGATGAGCGCACGCCTGTCGCGGCGCTGGCGCGCGGCCCTGCCAACCTCTGCCGCGCAATGGGCATCGATCGCGCCGCAAACGGCGCGGATCTGCTCGCTGGTCCGCTGCGCGTCGTGCGCGGTCGGCGGGTTCCGCCCGCCCGCATTGCGGCCGCGCCGCGCGTCGGCATCGACTATGCCGGCCCCCATGCGCGCCGGTTGTGGCGCTTCTACGACGACGCCAGCGATGCCGTGTCGGCGCGGCCGCGGCGTTGAATTGCTTTACCGTCTGCCCACCCCTAGAATCCCGGCACCTTTGAAGGAGTCTGCGTGAGCGATACCCCTTACTATCTTCCGGTCGGCGATGAAGTCGCCATCTTCTCCGCTGCCTATGCGTGTCGCTTGCCGGTGCTGCTCAAAGGCCCCACGGGTTGCGGCAAGACGCGCTTCGTCGAGCACATGGCGCACACGCTGCGCGGGAGCACCGCCAACGGAGCGAGCGAGGCCGTCGGCGATCTCATCACCGTCGCCTGTCACGAAGACCTCACCGGCAGCGATCTCGTCGGCCGCTACCTCATCAAGGGTGACGAAACGGTGTGGATCGACGGCCCCCTCACGCAAGCGGTGAAGTTCGGCACCATCTGCTACCTCGACGAGATCGTCGAGGCGCGCAAGGACACTATCGTGCTCATTCACCCACTTACGGATCATCGCCGCATTCTGCCGATCGACAAGAAGGGCGAGATCATCGCGGCCCATCCCGACTTCCTGCTCGTGATCTCCTACAACCCGGGCTACCAGAGCGTGCTCAAGGATCTCAAGCACTCTACCCGCCAACGCTTCGTGACCATCGATTTCGATTACCCGCCGCGCGACAAGGAGGCGCAGATCATCGCGCACGAGAGCGGCCTGGCGATCGAAAAGGCGATGGAGTTGGCGAAGCTGGGCGAGAAGGTGCGCCACCTCAAAGCGACCGGGCTGGAAGAAGGGGTCAGCACGCGCCTGCTGATTTACGCCGCGCAACTCATCCGCAAAGGAGTCTCGCCGCGCCGCGCCTGCGGTGTCGCTGTGAGCAAGTCGCTCACCGACGATCAGGAAAGCCAACGCGCCATCGAAGAGCTCGCCGCAGCGATCTTTGCGTGAGGCGGCCCTACGGTCCGCCAGCGAAAAGTTGAAAGTGTAAAGCGCACAGATCGTCTGATGCCTGTCCGGCCTTCAACTTTCAGCTTGCAGCTTTGAGCTGCGTCCAGATGCGCCAGCTCTGGTACGAGACCCATCTGCTCGACGATCCCGCGGGCAAAGTCGCGCGGCAACGCGCGGTCGCGCTCGGCCCTGCGGTGCACGACGAGCTGCTCGCCATCGGTGATCGGCTCGCGCACGAGTCGGCCACGCTTGCGCAGCGGTTCTACCTCCACGCGGCCGACGCGCACCGCGCTTTCGGCGACGACTTTACGCGCTGGGTGGCGCTCGGCGAAGGCCTCGCCACCTGTGAACCGATGGTGCGCGAAGGTGCGGTGGCCTACTTCGATTTGGCTGTGCTCGACGCGGTGGCACTCGGGCTCGGCGCGCTCGAACGCTGGATTCGGGTGGGCGGAACGATCGCGGCCGTGTCACGCAAGTTGGCGGCAATATTTTTCGAGACGACGGCGCCGCTGCTGGGGCGAATCGATTTGGCGAAGCTCGATGCCTGGGCGGCGATTGCGGTGCGGTTGCACACCCAACACGGCTGGCACGGAGAGTTTCTCGCACAAGCCTATCTGCGCGCGGCCGAGTGGGCGTTGCCGGTGTTCAACGCGGAGCAATACTCGCTGTGGGCCGGCCTCGGCGCGACGTTGCGCCGAGTGGTGAAGGAAGCGGAGTTCTTCGCCGAACTCCCCGCCGGCGTGCGCCGGTGGTCCGACGCCGACCGCTCCGCCTGGCTGCGTTGCTCTCTCAGTCTGGCGGTCGATGCGCCGAAGACAGCCAGCGTGTTCTATCGTAACCTGCCGCGGACGTTGCGACGCGTGCCGGCCGCCAACCGCAGTCAGCTGCTCGCGGCGCTGCAGACGGCGTGCCGCGCAATCGCCGGCTCGATCGAAGAGTTGCTGCCGGTGTTGGGCGCGGTGGTCCTCGATGTGCCGGCGAGCGATCGCGCGCGCGCCCTCGCGTTGGCGCAACGGGTGGCGGATGTCTTCCCACGCGCAACCGCCGCGCTCTTGCGCAGCCTGCCGAAGGCGTACGAGGAAACCAACGCCGACGGCGTCGCCAAGTGGGTCGAACGCGGGCTAACGATTGCCGGCGAAAACGGCGACGCTGGGCTGGCGTACTTCGCCCTCGAATCGCGCACGAGTCTGAAGTTGCTGCGCGCCGACTCCACCGGCGTTGCGTTGGAAGAGGTGCAGGGCGTCTTGCGCAAACTGGTCCAGATGCTGAGCGGCGAGCCGGCCAGCCTGCGGACCGTCGACACCGGTTTCTCGCTACGCCCGCCGCTGGAGGAATTTCCCGCCGAGAATGAAGTGGCGCTGCCGCTGCGCATCGATCGCTTGTCGACCCACGAAGACAACACGCGCCTCTATCGAGTGGTCGCGGCCGGCCTGGCCGGACGCCGCGAGTTCGGCAGCTACGATGTCGTTCCCGATGCGTCGAATCCCGATGTCGACCTGGCCGCGTATCTGCAGCACGACGATCGCCCATCGTTGCTCGAAGAGTTGTTCTTGGTGGCGGATGGCTATCGCGTCGCGCGCCGCGTGATGGTGGAGTATCCCGGCTTGGCGGCGGAGATCCGCTGGGCGAGCGTGCGCATGCTCGATGTGTGGAGCAACCCGAGCGCGCCGCCGCCCGACGGGACGGTGATTCTTGATGCGACGCTGGCGCTGGCGCTGAGTGAATCGACCGACGCGGTGCCGCCCGAGTGGCTGCACAACGTCGCGTCGGTGGTGCTGCCGTGCCTCGCACCGCTCGGCGCCCCCGGCGCCACCGCCACTGATGCGCTCCGGGTAGCCGAGGCGCTGACCGCGCAATTGCTCGATCCCACCGCGCCGCGGCGCTTGCGACAAGACCAATTCGAGTTCGGTGGATTGCTGCTCGACAAGCTGACGGGCGAAACCATTCTCGATCCGTACGACGATGACGACACGCCGCTGCCCGCAGATGCGGCGGCGCCGCGCGTTCCGACGGCCGCGATGCCGGAAGCCGACGCCACGTTGCCCGAGGACATGCGCTTCCAACTCGACCACTCGCCCGACGACATGCCGGCGGGCGCACAGCCGCTCTCGCTCGACGAGTTGCGGCGGCTGCTCGAACAAGGCGCGGATCTCAAGATCAAGCAGGGCACCGGCGAAGACACCGACGGCATTGGGCTCTACATTACCGACCTGATGGGCAAGATTCCTTCGGCGCAACTCGACGAACTGCGCCGCCTACTCGCGGATCCCGAGCGCGGCAAGGGCAGCGTGCGCCGCTGGCTGGAGGATCGCGCGGCGGGTCCGAGTTTCCTCTACGACGAGTGGGACTACCACATTAGCGACTACCGAGCGCGCTGGTGTCGCTTACGCGAGCTGAGTCCGGAGAGCGACGGCGGCGAGTTCTTCAACGAGACCCTCAGCGAGTACGCCGCGATGATCCCTGGGATTCGCCAGCAGTTCCAGAAAATCCGTCCCGAGATGTATCGCGTCGTGCGCGGTCTCGAAGACGGCGAGGATTTCGATCTCAACGCTGTGGTCAGCGCGCGCGTTGAGGTCAAGGCGCGCCGCTCGCCATCGAGCAAGCTTTACGTCGCGCGCAAGCGCGAGGAGCGCGATGTGGCGACGTTGTTCCTGCTCGATATGAGCGCGTCGACCGACGAGCCGCTCGAGCAGGCGCCGAAGATCTACCCGCCTGACGACGACGATGGGAAAAGCGCCGTGCGCGGCCGCACGCCTCAACCGCCGATGCGCCGCATCATCGATGTCACCAAGGAAGCGCTGGTGATCATGGCCCAGGCGCTCGAAGAAATCGGCGACGCTTACGCCGTCTATGGCTTCTCCGGCCAGGGGCGCGACAACGTCGAGTTCTATCTGGTGAAGTCGTTTTCGGAGAACCTCAACTCTGCGGTGAAAGGGCGCATCGGCGGCATCGAGCCCAAGCGCAGCACGCGTATGGGCACCGCGCTGCGCCACGCGACCGAGAAGATGAACGCGATCAACTCGCGTTCGAAGCATCTCATTCTTCTCAGCGACGGCTTTCCGCAAGACTTCGACTACGGCCAAGATCGCCGCAGCAATGTCTACGGGATTCGCGACACCACCGTCGCGTTGCGCGAGACCGAGGCCGCCGGCATCACGCCCTTCTGCATCACCGTCGATCGCGGCGGGCACGACTACCTGCGCCAGATGTGCGATGAGTCGCGCTATCTCGTGCTCGAAGACATCGCCACCTTGCCGCGTGAGTTACCGAAGATCTATCAGCGCGTCGTGCGCGCCGGGTGACGTCGTGACTCGTGATTCGTGGCTCGTGCTCGTGACTCGAATCGACGATGCGTATGCATCTCTCACCAAGGTGCTTCTTCCTTCACACGAACCACGAACACGAGTCACGACATCACGATCATGAGTCTGCGGGGCAAAGCTGCAGCCATCGGCATCGCTGAAATGCGGCCGGTCAAGGATATGGGCGGGCTGACGCCGCTGGCGATCATGGCGCGCATGGCGCGTGCGGCGATCGACGACGCCGGCCTGGAGCCGCGTGATATCGGCGGGCTGCTGTGTGGTGTCCCGGTGGGCGACACCGGCATGATCTATCCCGGCTCGGTGGTCGAGTATCTCGGGTTGTCGGTGCGCTACCTCGACGTGGTCGACATTGGCGGCGCTAGCAGCGCCGGCATGATGTGGCGCGCCGCGGCGGCGATCGATGCCGGCATGTGCCACACCGTGCTGTGCGTGGCCGGCGACACGTTTGGACGCGTGCCGGGATCGCATTGGCCGGCGATCTCGCTGACGCGCGAGTTCGAAGCGCCCTACGGTCCGGCCGCCGCCAACACCGGCTATGCGCTGATCGCGCAGCGGCACATGTTCGAGTACGGCACCACGCCGGAGCAGCTCGCCAAGATTGCCGTCGATCAACGCACCAACGCGCTCAAGAATCCCAACGCGTTGTTCGGAGTGACGCCCATTACCGTCGACGACGTGCTGCGCTCGCCGTTGATCGTCGATCCGCTCCACCTCTTGGAAATCGTCAAGCCCTGTACCGGCGGCGCGGCGTACATCATGACCGGCAAGGAGCGAGCGTTGCGCGCCCCGCACCCACCGGTGTGGCTGCTCGGCGCCGGGGAGCACTGCCGCCACTCCAACATCACCTACTCGCGCGACATCACAACCTCGCCGATCAGCGTCAGCGCGCCGGCCGCTTTTGCAATGGCGGGGCTGACGCCGCGCGACATGCACTTCGTGCAACCGTACGACTGCTACACCATCACCGTCTGCATCACGTTGGAAGATGCCGGCTTCTGTCAGAAGGGTCAGGGCGGTCGATTCGTCGCCGAGCACGATCTGACTTACGCCGGCGACCTGCCGTGCAACACCCACGGTGGACAGTTGTCGTTCGGACAACCGGGGCTCGCCGGCGGCATGACCCACGTGATCGAAGGCATCCGCCAACTCATGGGCCGCGGCGGTGAACGTCAAGTCCGCGATGCGCAGCTCGGCTTCGTCAATGGCAACGGCGGCATCATGAGTGAGCAGTGCTCGTTGGTGCTGAGTCGTGAGGCGTGAGTCGTGAATCGTGAGAAAACAGAATACGTGAGGCCACTGCCCACGCCGTCGCCGGATTCGCGGCCATTCTGGGACGCGGCGAGGCGCCACGAGCTACAATTGCCGCGCTGCCGTGACTGCGACCAATTCTTCTTCTACCCGCGGCACCTCTGTCCGCAGTGTTTGGGTTCCAATCTCGAATGGCAACGAGTGTCGGGCAAGGGCACAGTGTATTCGTTCACGGTCGTGCGGCGGCCGCCCAACAAGCTATTCGCCGATGTGCCCTACGTGCTCGCGATCGTCGAACTTGCCGAAGGTCCGCGCTTGACAACCAACATCGTCGGCTGTGCACCCGAAGCAGTCCGCTGTGGCGCGCCGGTCACCGTCGTCTTCGAAGACGTCACGCCCGAGGTGACGTTGGTCAAATTCCGGCCGGAACCCTGATCGCAGACGCCAGCAGGCGTCCTATAGGTCGTAGCCTTCCCAGAGATCCTTCGTCGGTTCCGGGGGCAACTCTTGCCCACAGTGAAGACAGGTGGTCGTCTCGGCTGTAACCGACTCCGTGCAGTGCGGGCACTTCCTGGTTGCTTCCTGCTGAATCGCGACACCTTCCGAGATGTTCTGTGGCCAAGCCAACGGCTTACTGGGACCTGTGCTCTTGCGCATTCTACACCTCGATCCGGAAGACTGCTTTGAAGGTACCGTATGGCGCCACGGATTCAAGCCCAATTTTTTTGGGTCGGAGACTGACTCCCGAGGGGAGCTGGACCGATCAAGGACTCGCTTTGGCAGGCCCAACGCCCCGAACACGTTGAGCACCGTGTCGGGCGTCGATAATTTGTAGGTGCAGCCACTTTCTGTCCAATTCGACGCACCCAACCGCACGGCTGGTGGCGAAGAAGCATCGCTGCGTGCGGACAGCTCCCTCAGACTCGTGGTTTGTAATGAGGCATGGATCATGCTGACCAATGATCCTGCGGAAGACTGACCGCGCCCGTGTCGCCGGCTGTGCGACGGGGCCGGTACGTCACGAGTTGAGTGTGGGGAGCTCACATTTTGGGGAAAAGAACGATGGCGACGTCAAAGATCCGATCCGAGAAAGAGGTCCTTGATGGGCTGCTGAATGGACTGATGGATGAGGAAGGGAATCCGACGGAGTGCCAGAAGTGCGACAAGCCCGTCGTGGCTCACAGCCGCTTTTGCGAGGATCATCAAGAACAAGCCGTACTCCGGGTCAAGAAGAAGCGCGGTATCAAACGCATTGATCTCATCCTGGTTCTCATCCTCGTCCTCGGCGTGTGGGGGTATCCGAAGATCAAAGGCAATCTCATGGGCTCGGTGGCCGACTACCTCGAGCGCGAGGATGACGGCAATCAAGAGCCGAGTTTTTTGGACAAGATCAATGCGTTCATGTCGCGACATACCCCAGAAGAAGTCAAACACGACCGGGACACCAAGCGGGTCGCGGCGTCGATTCGCAAGGCGATGGTGGGTGGCGTTCTCGGTGGGATTGGTGGCACGGCACCAGCCGCCGCTGACGGGGGACAGCACCAAGCCGAGACGAATGGCGAACCGCCCTCGATCGACGAAGTTGTTGACCGCGTCCAGGCGATGACCGGCCGTGAACACATGGGGCTAGACAGTGTGCAACTGGCGAGCGCCCAGCCATTGAAGGGCAAGGGCGGTGCCGCGCTCGACAAGAGCGATGCGGCACGCGCGCCGAGTTCCAGCGCGGGACCCCCGGTCGCCAATTGCGGCAACGGCGTGGTCGAGACGGGAGAGGAGTGCGACGGCCAAGCGCTCGGCGGTGCGACCTGTAGCAGCCTCGGTTTCAGCGGCGACTGTGGTCAGGAAGAGAGCTGCATTCATTCGGGTCTGACATGTCTCAGCAGTTGCACGCTCGACTACAGCGGCTGCACGGCCGAGAGCCAAGGCGCGCTGCAGCGCTTCGTCGACCACGGTAACGGAACCGCGAACGATCGCCTCACCGGTCTGATGTGGGAACTGAAGTGTGCCGAGACCGACTGCGCTGAGCGTCACAACGTCGTCGTCGCCCTCCCCTGGCAAGGCGCGGCGGCAGAATGGATCACTGCTCTCAATGAGCAGCACTACGCGGGTCACAACGACTGGCGCCTGCCAACTCTGGAAGAGCTGCGGACGCTGTTGATCGCGGTCCCGCCCTGCACAGCGGAGCCGTGTGCCACGGCGGCGTGGCCACGCAATCAGACCGCGTCGGCGGGGTACTGGTCCTCCACGACCTTCTCGGTCGACAAGACTCGGGCGTGGGCCGTGTCGTTCCGTGACGGCGACATCTACACGGCCGAGAAACGCGACACATTGCACGTGCGCGCCGTTCGACGAGGATCCTGAAGTGAACGTCGCGAAGCTCTCCGATCGCAGAGACGTCGCTCGGCGCCGGATCGGTTGGCGCGCACCGGGCGATCGGCGACTCGTGCGACTGATCGGCGTTGCCTCGCTGCTCTCGCTGGCCGCGTGCGGCAAACCCGAAGTCAGTGGGCGCGTCCTCCCGACCGAGTCGGAGCGCAGCGGGCTACCGTGGCAGCGCGTCGAAGTGCGGTTGGTTCGTGGCAAGCTGATGGAGCAACTGGCGAGCCTCGCCAGCGAGCACCGACAGGAGGCCGTCGCCGAAGCGCGACAACGCGTGCTCGAATCGGCCAAGACGGAACTCGGTGCGAAGGCGGAAGTCTTGCGACGGGCGCGCGCGGCGCTGACGGCAAACGGCATCGCCACCGCGGCAGCGGAGAATGACGCCGCGTCGCTGCGGATCTGTATGCCGCAGGCCGAGGCGCGTTTAGCGGCGGCGAAACCCGGCTACAACCTGATGCTGACCCAACTCGCGCCGCGCATCGCCGCCCTTGGGATTGCAACCGATACGGCGGCCCACACGATGGTGCAGTTGCACGCGTCGGTGCAGGCCAAGCTCGAAGTCGAGGCTCGGCAACTGCGCGACGAGTATCTGCGTACACAACTCGTGCAGAAGAGTGGGACAGTATTGGCAAACGGCTCGGGGATGGACCGCCTCTGCTGGAGCGCGGCGAACAAGCACGATGTCGCGGTCCGCTTTCAAGGCCCTACCGTGCTGTACAATGGACGACCGTTGCCGAGAGAGATCGCGGACGCGATCTGGGGTCTGCCCGCGAAAGACACGCCACTGCGCATCCCCAACAGTTCCGGCGGCGAACGCGACGTGCTCCTGCCGGGGGCGGAATTCGAAACCTGCTTTTACGCCCGCGGGGCTTCGCTGCCGGCAAAAACGATTGAGGCCTATGGGTTCGCCAATCAACGCGTGGCGTGCAGCGGGGAGTGGCACGTCCAGTGGGAGGATATCGTATTGGTGGGCGCACCGGCGGTGACCGCCGGAGATCAGCCGCCCGACACCAAATCGCGCACGACCGTGTTCGCCGATCGGCTGCAGCAGTTTGAATCGAACTCCGAAGAGGCCCGCCTGATCGAAGCGCTCACCAATTCGGACGGCGCGCGCGCGGTGAAGCAGGCCGAGGCCGGGCTCGTCGCGTGCCATCGCGCCATCGAAGCGGAGAAGGCGTATCAAGAAGTGGAACGCGTTGTTCAGGCGATTGAAGGAGACAAGAGCGACGAATTCGCCGTGGAGGTTCGCCTCCGACCCATCCTGCAACAGCTCGTCAGCGATCCCAGCTCACTCACGAAATGGACCGACCACGCGAACGCCTTCGTCGAAAGTAGTACGGCGGCACGGCAGGAGGCGACGCTCGGCCAACCGTTCCGGTTTGAAGCCGTGGAGCCGGGACAGTACACCTTGCTGGCGAAGCCGACCGATGAAAACGCGAAGCCGAAGCTGTGGCTGATACCCCTCGGCGTCGAGGGACGCGTCGCGCAAGATCTCGTCGCAGCGGCGGCGCGCGACATGACACTGCGCGAGACGTTCGAGAACGTCCTGCTCGGCCCGGGCGCATCGAAGCGTTCACCAACCTAAGCGAAACCCTACCCGCGTCGGCTCTTGAGCATCGGTCATCAACCGCGTACTGCTGTCCGGGTTGACGCACGATGGCCGACTTTCTCGCAGACACTTCCATTGAGATCATCCCGGGCGAGCCCGATCGCTATCGCGCCGAGCTGTCGCCGAAGTGGGCGGTGTGGGGTCCGAACGGCGGATACCTGGCCGCGATCGCACTGCGCGCGGCGATGGTGCGCAGTCGCGCCTCGCGCCCGGCCAGCTTTCATTGCCACTTTCTCGCAGTGGGCGAATTCGCGCCGGTTGATGTCCGCGTCGTGTCGGTCGGCGGCGGCAAGCGTGCCGAGTCGTTGCGCGTAGAGATCATGCAGCAAGAAAAATTGCTGCTGACCGCCACGGTGTGGATGGTGGACGACGGGCTGCGCGGATACACACACGACTTCGGCGCCGCGCCACAAGTCCCCGGTCCGAACGCATTGCGCAGCTACCAGAATCTCGCCGGAGAAGAGTATGATCAGTGGTACCCGATCTGGCGCAGCATGGAGGGGCGCCCGGTCCGTTGGCGCCAGCCGCCTGGGCAACCGGAGTCGCAGACCTGGTTGCGTTTCACCGAAACTCCGATTCCGGATCGTCAGGCCGACGCCCTGCGCCAACTCTTCTGGCTCGACTTCCCCGGTTGGAACGCCACCATCGCGGCGCACGAGTGGCCGTTTCCCTTTCTGACTCCGAACCTCGACCTGATGGTTCAATTTCACCGCTTCGCGCCGGACGAGACCTGGATGCTCGCTGACGGCGTCTGCCTGGTCGCGGAGGACGGACTGGTCGGCTGCGTCTCCCGTCTGTGGAGCGAGGACGGGAAGCTGCTGGCAACCGGCACGTCGAAACACATGAGCCGCCCCAACCCGCAGTACGAGCAGGAGCTGCAGCGCGCTCGCGAGATGGGGCTTATCCCGCCGAAGGAATGAAGGGACGAAGCTTGGGTGAGCGTGGGCGAGCTTGGGCGAGCTTGGGCGAGCTTGAGATTGACCAACTTGGTCATCCGGGCCACACTGCGGCAAATGAAGCAGATCAATGTGGCGCAAGCCAAGGCGCAACTCCCGGAACTCATCGAACGCGCGGCCAAGGGAGAAGTGATCGTGGTCGCGCGTGCCGGAAAGCCGCGCGCGAAGATCGTCGCTCTTGGGGCGAACGATCGCACGTTGCGCAAGCCCGGGAAGGGTAAGGGACGCTTTCGCCTGAAGAAGGGCTTTGACGAGCCGCTCCCAGAGGACGTCCTCCGCCTCTTCGAGGGGAGAACCCGCAAGTGAAGCTGCTGCTCGATACGCACACTCTGGTGTGGTGGGACTCGGGCGAGCTGCCGCGCCCGGTTTCGCGCCGGATCGAAAGTGCCGAGGTGGTCTTCGTGAGCGCAGTCGTGGCATGGGAGATCGCGATCAAGAGTAGCCTTGGGCGCATCGTCGCGAAGGCGCCCGTCGAAGCGGTGCTGGAGGACTATGGCTTTCTCGAGCTTGCGGTGTCGATTCGCCACGCCGATAAAGTCCGAACGCTCCCGCTGCACCACCGTGATCCATTTGATCGACTGCTTGTGGCGCAGGCGCTCGTCGAGGATCTGGTGATCGTGTCTGCCGATCGGCTCTTGCGAGAGTACAAGGCGCCCATCGTGTGGGACTGAAGAGTCGCTCCCTGCCCCACTCACAACGGCCGAGAGTGACACCCGCATCCCAGACGCGAGCGAAATAGACCCTTCTCAGGGCCGCGTCTTGCCTGGCGCAGATGCGGGGGTATGCTCCCTCCTGCACTCGACTGGATTTGGAACCGACAGCAAGGAGGTAATGATGGCTAAGACAATCCCCGCAGCGTTCTTGGATCTCACGAAGAAGAAGGCGCTCGCGCATCTGGCGACCGTGATGCCCGACGGTAGTCCGCAAGTCTCGCCGGTGTGGTTCGACTACGACGGGCGCCACATCCGTGTGAACTCGGCGCGCGACCGCGTGAAGGACAGGAACATGGAACGCGACCGCCGCGTCGCGCTCTCCGTCGTCGATCCGGACAACGCCTACCGCTGCGTGATGATTCGCGGCAAAGTGGTGGACATCACCGAGACCGGCGCCGACGCGCACATCGACGCGCTCGCCAAGACGTACCTCGACATGGACGCGTATCCATTTCGTCGTCCCGGCGAACACCGCGTCATCTACGTGATCGAACCGACTCAGGTGTCGGTGATGCCATAAAAGCCCATTGAAAAAGTTGGGCGCCCTTCGAGACGGCGCTTCGCGCCTCCTCAGGGTGAGCGGGAAAACGTTGTGGCAGAAGAGGAGAACCGCTCATGCTGAGGAGCGCCGACGGCGCGTCTCGAAGCATGCGAGGTTTTTCAACGGGCTGATAAAGATCGCGGCACTCTTCAGGAGGCATGCATGAAACGAAAAGCGTCTGCCGTCTGGAACGGCGCGCTCAAGGACGGCAAAGGCAACCTATCGACGGACAGCGGCGTGCTCTCCGCGACGCCGTACTCGTTCAGCACCCGATTCGAGAACGGCAAGGGAACCAATCCAGAGGAGCTGATTGCAGCGGCGCACGCGGGCTGTTTCACCATGGCGTTGTCGGCACAGCTTGGAAATGCCGGGCTCGTTCCCGATACGCTGCGCACCACGGCCATGTTGACGATGGAGAAGCTGGACGCAGGGTGGACGGTGACGGCCATTCACCTCGACGTGAGCGCGAAAGTCCCCGGCGCAACCCAAGCGGCATTCGACACCGCGGCCGGCGCCGCCAAGTCAGGCTGCCCGATCTCACGCTTGCTGAACGCGACCATCACGATGGCTGCCACGCTCGCACCGTAAAGGTGGCGCGGTGGGGCGAGCGAGCCGAGGGCGCGTTACCGTCGTGGTCGGTGCACCAGGGTTGCCTCTAACGTCAGTTCGCGGCCTCTTGGCGCGGCTCGGCCTGCAGGTGTGCGATCTTCCATTTGCGGCGGTGATCGAATCGGCAATCGAGCTGAGTTAGACGCGCGATTCTTTCGATCGCATCATCGTGAGGCGGGCGACGCTGGGCGACAGCGCCCTACTGACCAAGGACAGCGCCATTCGCCGCGACTACGGCAACGCCGTCTGGTGATCGGTCGAAGCAGAACAGTGGGGGTCGTGGTCACCGGGCGATTCACGAGGTGCACGGCATCGGGGGGGGTGAAGGTGGGGGTGCGGCCCTGACTGCCGCTGATCGCCTATGTCCAAACGGCGAACCACGTAACCTCTAGCACCGTTGCTCCGAGAGGGCTTCGCGATCGGCCTCCAAAAGACGCGAGCGGCCGGCGCGCCAAGATCGGAAGAGCGCGTTGCCTGGTGAGACTCTACTGAAAGCGCTACAAACGTCTACACCACAGTGGCGAACCTGGCCTGAAGGTATCCTTACGTTCAGTGAGTGGGTGTACGGTTCGAGAGAGGAGCAAAGAAATGAGACTAAAGACAGCATTGGTCGGGGGACTGTTCGACCGCTTCACATACGAAATTCCTCTCAAGCTCAACGAACGAATTACCATCATCCACGGCCCAAACGGGTTTGGGAAGACGATGATTCTTCGGATGATCGAAGGCTTCTTCAAAGCTTCGAATGCGGCGCTTCGGCGCCTGCCGTTTCGCGAACTCCATCTGGTGTTCGACAATGGTGAATCCGTGTCGGTCGTCCGCACGGTTACCAAGCCAACCGCGGGATCGGAGAGAGGGGGGGGCACCATTTGTTTTTCCCACCACGGCGGTGCAACGGATACAGACACCTTCACCCCAAGGCCCGACACGAGGCCGGAGCAACTACCCATCCCAATCGGGTCAATCGAGAACCTCATCGACGATCTCGATCAAGTTGGCCCACAGAGCTGGCGGCAGCGATCCACTGGCGAGATTCTCTCGCTGAACGATGTCCTCGCTGACTACAGCGAGCATCTTCCGATCGGCCCTCAGTCTCAAGAATCGGACACCCCAGGATGGCTCCGCGACATCAGGCTGGCTGTTCCAGTACGCTTCATAAACACCGAACGGCTGTACACCCCTTTGACCCGCAGAGAGTCACGTCACTTCCCGGTTCAATCTCGCGAGCCTGCGGTGCGTCGTTACGCGCAGCAACTCGGCGAGATCGTCAAGCAAACGCTCGCCGAGTACGGCACACTCTCACAATCCTTAGACCGTACATTCCCAGCACGTCTTGTCGCCGAACCGGAGCGTTCCGACGTAACCATGGAGTCGCTCCGTAGTCGACTGGCGGAGATTGAGGGGAAGCGTGCAAGGCTGGTAGAGGCTGGTCTCCTCGGTCGTGAGCCCGAGCAATGGGGCGGGCAATTCCTAGCGCAGGTTGACGAAACCAAACGGAGCGTTCTCTCAGTTTTCGCGCAAGACGCGGAACGGAAGCTCTGTGTTTTTGATAAGGTCCTTGCGAAGGTCGACCTCTTCAAGAAGATAATCAATGGTCGCTTCATTTACAAAGGGGTCACGGTAAATCAAAACGGCTTTCAGGTTGTCAATGCCAACGGAACACCGCTTGATCCTGGCGTGCTTTCATCGGGAGAGCAGCACGAACTCGTACTACTGTACGAGCTGTTGTTCCGCACGAGCGACAACACGCTGATTTTGATCGATGAGCCAGAACTCTCGCTACACATCGCCTGGCAAGAAGCCTTTCTAAACGATCTTGCGCAGATGGCTCAGCTCTCGAGATTTGACGCGATCATCGCCACGCATTCGCCCCAAGTCATAGGTGATCGCTGGGACCTGACGGTGGAGCTCAAGGGGCCGAAGTGACCCCGAGGCGATCTCCCGCGGTTATTGCGAACGAGGTCCGGCTACTTCGGACGCAATTTGCGGGAGCATTCGCCCTGGTGGAGGGCCGTGATGACCAGTTGCTCTTCCAGCAACTCACTGAACCCGATGCGTGTCAGATTCGTATAGCGGGAGATAAGGAAAAAGTCTGCGAGGCGATCAGCATCCTGGATGCCGACGGATTTGCAGGAGTCGTCGGAATCGTAGACGCAGATTTCGATTCGATCGATGGGGCAGCATCGAGGGACAATATCGTGCGAGGCGATACCCACGATATCGAGATGATGCTGATAGCGTCGGGCGCTCTCGATCGGTTGTTGGCGGAGTATGCAAGTCCAGCGAAACTTCAACACTTTGAGGATACTGTCGAGATGTCGGTGCGAACTGCTCTCAACAAACTCTCACTCCCGCTCGGGCATCTACGGTTGGAATCAAGGCGCAAGAAAATTGGGTTGCGTTTCGATGGTCTAGACATTCCAGCCTTTGTTGATCCGGACCTTCTCCAGGTTGACTATGCTCGGATGGTGCGAGAAGTGAAAAATCATTCGCAGCGACCAGAGTTGGACGGACCCGAGCTTGAGCGCGCCGTGCGCCGGTTAGAGGCGAACGGGTACGACCCTTTTGTTGTCTGCAACGGCCATGATGTCGTGGCCGTCTTGTCGTTTCTCTTGCGGAGAATCATTGGCTCTCAGCCTGCCGTCGCCATCACGCCAACTGCGCTTGAACGATCTCTGCGTCTGGCCTGCGACCGGCACGAGTTCGCGACGACGGCCCTTCATCAAGAGCTGCGCGATTGGGAGGCAAGAAATCAAGGGTTCAAACTACTGCCATACTAGGCCGGTCTCCAAAGCGGTTGACCGCGGTCGCAGCTTTGCCAAGCTCCAGGGTCAGCCCTTGAAAGTAGAATATTGCAACGGTCCCGGGTCACCGGCGAATGCCGCTGGAGTCTCGCCGCGACGCTTCCGTCAGGCAGCGAGAGGAGATCGCAAAATCTTCGGAGATTGGCTCGCCGCTTCTCGCTGCCCCCGCACGCTCTCTTCAATGCCTCAGACTCGATCGCTGCGCTTGGCGCGTCGCGGGCGCTTCACTCGGTCGGCGCCGCAGGCTTCGGCGTGCCGCTGTAGCGCCGCGTCGAGCGCCTGCTCGTCCAGCTCGTGATCTGGTTCGCGATAGAGGCGTTCGATCACCAGCGTGTTGTCCACGACGCGGCCTTCAACCCTTCCGACCAACTCGCCGCGGTGCAACAGGGGGCTGACGTAATATCCCCAGCGGCGCAACTTGGCCGGCTTGTAAACTTCCCACACGTACTCGAAGCCCCACAGTTGGCGCACCAGATCGCGGTCCCACAAGAGCGCGTCGAGCGGGCCGAGGATGCGCATGCGATCGTCGGGATCGATCGCTTTGCGATCACGGAAGCCGCGCGGGGCAAGATACTGTCGACTCGCGCCGTCGATCGTCACCGCTTCGATCGCGCCCTCGGCGATCAGCTCGTCCACCAACCCCGATGTCCGCGCCGCGCGGAGCATGGACCAGCACGCGCCGCCGCTGCGCGCCAATAGGCCGGTTGACTGCACGCGTTCGAGCAAGGCGAAGCGCTCGAAGGCGTGCTCGCACTGTAATCCGTGCACGTGCGCGAGCGCGCGGTCGGGGACATCGTAGAGCTTGCCGCGCGATCGGTCGCGGCCGCAGACGACGATGCGGCACTGCGTCCACAGGATTTCGAGCGCCATACTCGTCGCTTTCGCGGTGCCCTTCCAGCCGCTCCAGTTCACCGGCACGACGCGGCCATGATCTTCGAGTTCGGCGGCCGAGATCGGGCCGCGCGCGCGCACCTCGGCGAGTACCGCGCGGAGGATCTTCGGATCGACCTTGTGCGTCCGTTCCGCCAGTCGCCACCACGGCGTCTCGATCGCTTGATCGCGCCAGTACGGGAATGCGCGCGTCACGATCAGACAGCGCTCCTTCGCGAAGTGCTCGAACGCGTGACCGGGCAGGAGGTGTCGATAGACATCGCCACGCACGATACCGTCGACGCGAGCGAGCGCGACAAGATCAGCGTTCGTGCCCATCGGATCGAGCGGGTCGATCTGCACGCAACCGAGCCGATCGAGCATCGCCCGCACACCACGCGCGCCGCGTCCCATCACCCGCGCCAGTCCGAGATGGTTGACGAGGAGCCGCCGCGCGTCTTCCGCGCTGACCGTTGGTGCGGTCGCGCTCACGTTGGCCCTGATGTGACAAGAGCGGATTCACGGCAGAGCACGCCGAGAGCGCCGAGCCAGAGAGCGGGAGACCACGATGGGGCCAAACGAAAGTCCATTGCCAATGAGGTTTAGAAAACTACTCGAATACTATTGTGCCGACTCTCTCTCCGCGATCTCTGCGTTCTCGGCGGTGAAGCTTTGTCAGATCAAGGTTGGTCGGGGGTGCGGGCTATCGCATCGACGAGCAGCAGTCTACGCCAATGACGGTGCGGCCGACGCGTCGAGCCCAGTGGTGCCCCTACTCGCGCTTGGCGCGGTTCACCGCGCGAAACGCGCCGTAGATTTCGACGAGCATCTCGCGCTGGCGGTCGGTCAGATGTGGATCGCGGTTGATCTCGCGGACGGAATCGGATTCGTCGACACCGCGCGGATCGATGACTCCGGCTTGCAACTGGAGTGTTTCGGCCGACAGCCGTAACGCGGTGGCGATCGACTGCACGAGCGTGCGGCTGGGATTGCGCAAGCCTTCTTCGATCTCGCGCAACACGCCCGCCGACACGCCACTCATCTCCGCCATCTTGCGGAGCGAGATGTTTGCCAACTCGCGTTGGCGGCGGATGTAGTCGCCGATCGATGATGATGGAGAAGTTCGCTTCGTCGCCACCGACTGTTCCTACATGCCTAAGGATTCTACCGCCGAGAACGCGGAGCGCGCAGAGACGACTGATCCGAGTAGCCGAGAACAAGGCGGCGGAGCCCGTCCTTCAACACCTTCACATTGAAATTAATCAGCAATCCAACCGTGCAACCTGATAGTTTCAGGTATGAAAGAAGCTGTGCTTCGTGAACGGGGTCCAAATGATCGACCGCCTTGAGTTCGACAACGACAACCCCCTCCACCAGTAGGTCAATTCGATATCCGCAGTCGAGCTGAACATTCTTGTAGGTGACCGGCAAGGACTTTTGTCGCTCTACCGTCAATCCAGATCGCGTCAGCTCGAACACGAGGCAGGCTTCATAGGTGGACTCCAGCAGTCCAGGACCGAGTTCCGTATGAACATCGATCGCGGCTCCAATGATTCGCTCCGTCACCGTGTCCAGATTGGGTTGCATCTCGGCGGCCTCAGCGCTCTCGGCGGTAGAGTTCAGGCCCCTCATCGTTTCGTCGCTTGCGGTTCGGTGGCGATGGCGAGCTTCTCGGCGCCGGCTTCCTTCGCGATCGTCATGATCTGCACCGCGTCTTCGAGGATCACGGTACGGTCGCCTTGCAGGATGACGTGCTTCTCGGTGGCTTTTTCCAGCGCGGCTTGCAGCGCGGAGCGCAGGGCGTCGAGCGCGACGGTCTTGCCGTTCAACTCGATGCGATGATCCGCCGTGGCGGTGATGATGATACTTGCCGGCTCGCTGCCGCCGGTGCCGGCGCGGGGCAAGTTGACCTTCGTGCCTTGCTGCGTCAGCGCCGTGCTGGTCACCATGAAGATGATCAGCAGCACCAAAAAGATGTCGGTGAGCGGAGTGACGTTGATCTCCGCGACGATGTCGCCGCCGTCGCCGCCACCCTCGACATCAACGGGACTGAGCGACACGCGGGTGGCTCCCTTCGCGCGCCGCTGGCGCGGTGAGTTGCATCAGGAACTCGTCCGCCCACTCGCGCAGGACCGCGGCGTGATTGTTGATGCGAACGATGAACGCGTTGTAGGCGAAAATCGACAGCACGCCGACCAGCAAACCGCCGGCGGTGGCGATTAACGCCTCGGAAATTCCACCGGCCACGACTGCGAAACCGCCCGAACCTGCCGCCGCCATGTTTTCAAACGAACGAATGATGCCCAGCACGGTGCCGAACAAGCCGATGAACGGCGCCAAGCTGCCGATCGTGCCGAGCAGCCAGATGAAGCGCTTCAGGCCGCGCGCGGCTTCGGCGAGCTTGCGCTGGGCGATGCGGGTGCGCGCGTCAGCGTCCTTCTCGGTTCCGGTCAACACCGCGCGATACACCGCCGCGAGCGGCGAATCATCGCGGCGACACACCGCCAACGCGTCGGTCACACCGCCCTCGTCGAGGGCTTCCAGCGCTACGCGCTGCAACCGGCGCGAGCCCGCGGTGGTGCGCCGCAGCGACCACAAGCGCTCGACGATGACCGCGAGACTCACCACCGAACACACGAGCAACGGGTACATCACCACGCCGCCGTGTTCGATCAGTTCGAGGAATCCAGTCGGTGTCATAGTCAGGCGATTGCCGCGCACGGCGTCCGCACAGCAGGACGAACAATCATCGCGTGAGCTATAGCTGAGGCCTGTAGGCCGCGCAATTCAACGGTACGTCGGTGGCCCGCGGGCGTTCACACATGGCCTGCCCGGCGAGTTCCGTGTTATAGCTCGGCGCCGTTATGGATGTGATGTGGTTCCTCATAGGCGCGGTCGGCGGTGCGATTGCGATGTGGGCGATCGCGCGCGCGCGCGCGCAGGCCCAGATGGCGGCGCTCGCCGAGCGGCTGAACGCGCGCGAACGTGAGATCGAGGCGACGCAGACGCGCGCGTCCCAGACCGACGACGAGCTGCGGCAGGCGCGGGCACGCGTCACCGAACTCACCGCCAAGCACGCCGAATTGAACGCGACGCTGGACAGCGAGCGCCGCAACGCCAGCGAGCGGCTCGCTCAGATCGAGCAGCTGACGCAGCAACTCACCGACACTTTCAAGGCGCTCTCAAGCGACGCGCTGCGCAGCAACAATCAATCGTTCATCGAGCTCGCCAAGGCCACGTTGGAAAAGTTTCAGGGTGACGCGAAGAGCGATCTCGAACAACGCCAGAAGGCGGTCGAAACTCTGGTCATGCCGCTCAAGGAATCGCTGCAGAAGGTTGACGCGCAGATCCAGACCCTCGAACAAACGCGCCAGCATGCGTATGGCAGCTTGACGCAGCAGGTGCGGTCGCTGCTGGAGAGTCAAGAAAAGCTCCAAGCGGAGACCGGCAACTTGGTGAAGGCGCTGCGGTCGCCGACGGTACGCGGTCGCTGGGGTGAGATTCAGCTCAAGCGCGTGGTCGAGTTCGCCGGCATGATCGCGCACTGCGACTTTGTCGAACAGGAGACCGTGACGACGGAGGATGGCCGGCTGCGTCCCGATGTGGTGATCAAATTACCCGGCGGTAAGCAGATCGTGATCGACGCCAAGACGCCGCTGCAGGCCTACCTCGATGCGTTGGAAGCACCGGACGATGCGGCCCGTGTCGCCAAACTGAAGGACCACGCGCGGCAACTGCGCACGCATATGAGCCAGCTGGCTTCCAAGGCGTATTGGTCGCAGTTTCCGTCGACGCCTGAGTTTGTGGTGATGTTCTTGCCCGGCGAATCCTTCTTCAGCGCCGCGCTCGAACAAGATCCGTCGCTGATCGAGGAGGGCGTCACCAATCGCGTCGTGCTCGCCACCCCGACGACGCTGATCGCTCTGCTGCGCGCCGTTTCGTACGGATGGACGCAGGAGCAACTCGCCGCCAACGCGCAGCAGATCAGCGATCTGGGCAAGCAGCTCTATGAACGGATTGCGACGCTGGCCGGGCACTTCGACGATTTGCGCAAAGCGCTGCAACGCAGCGTCGAATCCTACAACAGCGCCGTCGGCTCGTTTGAGAGTCGTGTGCTCGTCGGCGCGCGGCGTTTCAAGGAGTTGGGCGCCAGTCCCGCGCAAGAGATCGACGCGCCGCGCACGATCGAGACCACCGCGCGCGCGTTGCAGGCGCCCGAGGAGCAAGTGACGCTGCCGCTGCCGTCGGTGGCGGACAAGGCGTAACGAGAAGCGGGCGCATGGCTGTGCGCCCGGAGGCGTGAACGTTGCGCCGGCTCGGAGCGCAGGCGCCCTTACACATGAGGTCTCGTCCAAGCCCGCGCGCTTCGAGACGGCCCCTGAGAAGATGGGTCCTCCTCAGCGTGAGCGGTAGAATAGATCGTAAACTCACAACCCAACCGCTCGCCCTGAGGAGCCGCCTTCTTCTGGCGGCGTCTCGAAGGGCGCCGGCCGGAAGTTTGTGTGCAAAGCCGGCGCAGGCTAAAGCCTGCGACTACTGAAGAGTGTCGCGCGTGCCTGACGAGCAAGCCATTCGCATACTTCTCATCGAGTGCTTCGGCGCCAACGCGGACGTGGAGGCGATCGTGCCGCTGGCGGGTGATGCGTCGACCCGGCGCTACGTGCGCGCGCGATTGCGCGGCGCCGGCGTGCCCGCGTCTGCCGTGGTGATGATCCTGGCTGACAGTGGCCAGTCGATCTCGTCCGACGAGTTGGCGGTGTTCAAAACGCCGCCGCACGAGCTGCCGTTCGTCACTGTGCATCGCCTGCTGGCCGCGCTGCGCGTGCGCGTGCCGGCGATCTATCTCGACGCCGGTCGGCGAGGGTTCCTCGTGCTCGAAGACGTTGGCGACATGGCGCTGTGGGACTTCATCCAAGACTTGCCGCCGGCGCAGATCGTCACCTGGTATCAGCGCGCGATCGATCAGTTGCTCACGATCGTGCTCGACGGTACGCGCCGGCGGGACGACGACCATGTCGCCTTCCAACAAGCCTTTGACGAGCGGCTGTTCAATTGGGAGTTCGAACACTTCATCGAGTACGCATTGGAGAAGCGTCTGCCGAACCCTGTTCCACCCGCGGAGCTAGGCGAGTTGCGCCGCCACTTTGGTGCGATCGCCGCTGACCTCGGCGCTGCGCCACGGTTTCTCGCGCATCGCGATTTTCACAGTTGGAATCTCTTCGTCCACGACGCCCGACTCTGGGTGATCGATTTTCAGGACGCGCTGCTCGCACCGGCGACCTACGACCTCGGCACACTGCTCGGCGATCGCGACACGCCGCTCAAGATCACGCCGGCGGTGGAGGACCAATTGCTCGACTACTACCACGGGCAATGGCAGGCGCGTGGCGGTCCCGCGTGGAGTCGCGACGCGCTGCGCGCGCAATACTTCGCCTGCGCGTTGCAGAAGGCGTTCAAAGTCGTCGGCCGCTTTCACTATCTCAACATGGTGAAAGGCAAGCCGGGCTACCTGCGCTACTTGCCATCGACGCTGCGGCAACTCCGCCGCCTCCTCGCCCGCGATCCCGCGCTGAGCAGCGTGCAGACCATTCTCGCACAACATTTCCCCGAGTTGCGCGACTGATCGGCGGCCGCACATGACCGCCCGATTCCGAAGCTGCCTACTGCCCCCTGCCTACTGCCAACTGTTTCCCGGCCTACTGCCCTCATGACCCGCGCCATGATCCTCGCCGCCGGCTTCGGTACGCGCATGCGTCCGTCGACCGACCACACGCCCAAGCCGCTGCTCGACGTCGCGGGACGGCCGTTGATTGCGTATCCGCTGCTGCTCCTACGATCGGCGGGGATCACCGAAGTGCTGATCAACCTGCACCATCTCGGCGCACAGATTCGCGCAGCGTTGGGTGACGGGAGCGCGTACGGCGTTCGCATCACGTACTCCGAGGAAGATCCCATTCTCGACACCGGCGGCGCGATCAAGAACGCGGAGTCCTTTCTGCGCGAAGACACGTTCGCGATCCTCAACGCCGACACGATCGTCGATCTCGACCTGCCGGCGATGCTCGCATTCCACCGCGCCCGCGGCGGGATCAGCACGATGATGCTGCGCGACGATCCGGAGGTGGCGCGCTATGGCGCGATCGAAGTCGATACCGACGATCGCGTGCGCCGTTTTCTCGGCGTTCCCACCGAAGTCGCCATGCCCCTGACGCCACTGATGTACGGCGGCGTGTGGATCTTCGAGCCGCGCGTCTTCGAGTACATGGAGCGCGGCGTGTACAGTATCGCCAAGCGCACCGCGATCGACCTACTGCGAGCCGGCGAAGTGCTGTATGGCTATCGCTACGACGGCTACTGGCGCGTGATCGATACGCCCGACGGCTTAGAGACGGGTCGTCGAGATTTGACAAGCGTACATCTGCGGTTTCTAAACGCCCCGTGAGAGCGGGCGATTTGCTGTACGCAGTAACAGCTTGAGGCGAGGCGCTTGGTAGAGCAAGCAGGAGCTGCGCGGTGAGCGATTCTGCGGGCCGTGTGCGGAGGCTCTCTGCCAATAGGCGAATCCGCGGCATGATGAAAGTCGAATGGATCTGAGCCCCAAAGAGATCAAGCGACTCTACGCGGCGATCCGATCTGAATTCAGCGATCTGCCGATTCAGAATGCGCGGAACATCGCGGCTGCTGCGGGGATCGACATGACTCGTTTGCCTGTGGGCCAAGCTGCCCAGAAGCGGGCTGCGGTGTTGCCCGCTATCGACCTCGCATTCGGCGAGCTGGATGCCAAGGCTCAAGTCACCGCGTTGTGTATCCTGGCTGAGAGAGTCGTGAAGCAGAACCCTGAGATCGCAGCACGAGTCCAGGAAGTCTTGAGTCGCCACGGCTTTCAGTTCCTGGATGGTACGTTTGTTCCAGTAGCCCTACTGGATGCCCGAGAATCCCACTACCTCCCACCATCGTCGGCCTCCGAGATAGCAAAAGCGACGGCTCGCCTTGTTGATGGTGACGAGAGCGGCGCTATCACCGCGGCATGCGGCGCGGTGGACCTCGCGACCCAAAGTGCCTACCATTCTCTCGACTTGGGCGATCCTGGAAAGGTTTCCTTCTCAGCCAAGGTAAACACCGCTTTCAAGCGGCTTTGCGTGTTCGATGACATGGAGCAGGCCTTTGTGGAATTGGGTATGTCGGAGTCCGATGCCTCTTCCGTCGTAGAGGATGTACGATGCGCCACCAACCGCGCCGCCCAGGCGCTGCAGACGCTTCGCCGTAGCATGGGGGACGTCCACGGCAGTAAGCCGGCGCTTCGGAGCACGGCATACGACGCGATCAAGTGGGCGTCGGCAATCTGTGCACTACTCGATGGGAAGATATGAACCGGTGTCGGTGGCGCTCTTCCATCGAATCGGCGGTTCCGCTGAGATTGGGATACGAACCAAAGTGAGTAGGCCGTGCAAGCGATCCCGGACGAAGGATCAACTAGCTGCTGAGAAGCGATGAGCCTCTGCAATCAGTGCGGCGCGTGTTGCCGCGTGTTGACGTTGCAGCAGTCGCCCGAAGAGATTTGGGCGATGGCGTCGATCACCAGTGTGCTCGGCATTCCCTCCGACATGCCGTTCGCGGCCAAGCATTGGCATCCGCTGACGCGTGACGAAGCGCTGGAGCGCAATCCGTTCTACGTGTTGCGTCTGCCGAAGGACGCGCACCTCTATCGCTGCGATCAGCTCGGTGACGACGGCCGTTGCCAAGCCTACGAGGAGCGCCCGCTCGTTTGCCGCGGCTATCCTTGGTACGACCAGCCCATTCGAGAAATGGAACTCGCTGATCAGAACTGCGGCTATCACTACGACGAGGTGATGGAGTTTGTGATCCGGCGGCCGGACTTGTGATTGCGGACTTGTGATTGCGGATTGCGGAATGCGGAATTGGCGGAGTCGGACCACCGACTGGGAATGCGGAATTAGCGGAGCAGTTCGAGGAAGCCGGTCAGCATGCGATACGTTAGGCCCCACACGCGGTAGCCCTGGTAGACGAAGGCCGGGAAGTCCTGCTCGTTGCCGTTGAGGCGGCGCATGTAGGTGCCTTTCGCTTCTGGTGTGGTCAGAAACGGGAGCGGCAGCCAGACTGTGGATTTGACTTCGCGATGGTCGGGTTGGGGAACGACGTCGCGAGTGAGGGCGTAGACGTACGGACGGATCACCATGCCCAACGGACGATCGCGGGCGATGGCTTGCACGTCATCCAAGTGACCGAGCAGATCCGCCGTGGTGCGCAAGTCGATGCCGACTTCCTCGTGGGTCTCGCGCGCGGCGGTGTGGAACAACTCGCCGTCGTTCGCGTCTTCGCGGCCGCCGGGCAGCGCCATGTGTCCCGACCATGGATCATTCGCTCGCTCACTGCGCTCGATCAGCAAGACGTCGCAGGTCCGCTCGCGTTCGCGCAGGATCATAGCCACGGCGGCGCGCGAGTAACCGTTGTGCGCGGCGACCGCCGGCTGATGGTGCCGCAGCCGTTCGCGAATCGCGTTCAGGTCCATGGTTTCATTCGTCGTCCGCAAGGTGCCGCTGTTGAAACGCCGCCCAGTCGACTTCCCACTGCGCTTCCGCGCGTACCCGCATCCACGTCCGCCACGCGTAGATACTCAGGCCGATCAAGGCCGCGGTGGTGACGACGGGCGACACCAAACGGCTGGTGAGCGTGAGCGCGCGAACGACGGTGTGGGTGGTCATGAAGCCTCCGGGTGGAAAGCTAGTGTAGGGGGATCGTGCGATGGACGCAACGCGGGTCTCCGGGCCGAAACGGCACCGCTCATACGGAGCGAGGGAAAACCGACGGCGCGGTTTTCCCTCGCGCTCTCATTCGCGCCCGCTGCGCTCGGCTATGGGCCACGTCTCTGTGAGCCGGCCCCACGCGATGGCTCGTCCAGCCGCGTCGGAGCTGCGATGCCAATTATGGGCATGTGGACGCACACGGTGGCCTCTGGGTTCGATGACCCGATTGCTGTGCCTGATCGGCTCCGGTGACTGGACTGCACGCAATCCTTCAACCGATTGGCTAACTCGTTGACAAGCGAACCCCGGCGGCTCTAGATCGGGCGCGAGCGGCGCGTTATGGATGGCATTCACGATCTCGGCGGGATGAGTGGGTTTGGTTGCGTGGAGGTCGAGCCGAACGAACCCGTGTTCCACGAACCATGGGAGCGGCGCGTGTTCGGCTTGAATGCTGTCGGCATCGTCGTGCTGCGCGCGTACAACGCCGACGAGTATCGCCACGCGATCGAGCGTATGAACCCGGCGCATTACTTGGCTGCCTCGTACTACGAACGCGTGCTCACCGGTGTCGCAACGTTGCTAGTCGAAAAGGGCGTCCTGACCCACGACGAGCTGGAGGCGCGCGCCGGCGGTGTCTTTCCGCTGTCGCGATCAGCGCTGTCGCCGCGTGCGACTGACGTCGCTCAACGCGTCGGCCCACGCTTCGCGGTAGGCGAAGCAGTGGTCGTCCGCACAATGCATCCGGTTGGCCATACGCGGGTACCGCGCTACGCGCGGGGCAAACGGGGCGTGGTCATTCATGTGGCCCCACCCTTCTCGTTCCCCGATGTCGCCGCGCACGGTCTGCCGCAGCGCAGCGAGCCGACCTATCATGTGCGCTTCGCCGCGCGCGAGTTGTGGACGGATGCAGCCGAGAACAATGCGACCGTGGTGGTCGATTTGTGGGAGAGCTACTTGGACGCGCCATGAGCGACTCGCGATATCCCGTTCCACCTGCGACCGCGGCGGCGCGCGCACAGGCGCTGGAGACGGCGCTGAGCGACAAGCAACTGGTGCCGGACGGCTTCATCGATTCGGTGACCACACGCTACGCCGACAAGACCGGTCCGCAGAACGGCGCCAAGGTTGTCGCGCGCGCGTGGATCAATCCGGCCTATCGAGAACGGCTGCTGCACGATGGCACCGCCGCATGCGCCGAGTTGGGCTTCTATGGAGCGCAAGGCGAATATATCGTCGTGCTCGAAGACACGCCTACGCTTCACAACGTGATCGTCTGCACGCAGTGTTCGTGCACCGCGTGGCCGGTGCTCGGCTTGCCGCCCGATTGGTACAAGAGTCCCGCTTACCGCGCGCGAGTGGTGCGTGAGCCGCGCGCGCTATTGCGCGAGATGGGATCGGATCTTCCCGAGTCGATCGAGATTCGCGTGTGGGATACCACCGCCGAGACCCGTTACCTCGTACTGCCGCTGCGACCCGCCGGCACGGACGGATGGAGCGAGGAACAGCTGGCGGCAATCGTCACGCGCGAGGCGATGATCGGCATCGCGCGGTTGTGAGCGCAGCGATGCCGAAGACGATTCAGCAAACGGTTCAACTCTCAGCCCCCGCCGGCGACTTGTACGATGCCTATCTCGATCCGGAGCGGCATGCGGCGATCACGGGTGCGCCGGTCACGATCGCTGCGGAGCCAGGCGCGCCGTTTCGCGCGTTCAACGGCATGCTCTCGGGACGCATGTTGCATACGCTGCCGCAGCGGCTCATTGTGCAGACCTGGCGCTCCAGCCAATGGCGAGAAGACGATGTGGACTCGATTCTCGTCCTGACTTTTTCTCCCGACGGCGCCGGCGGTCGCATCGATCTCGTGCACGTCAATGTCGCCGACCACGACTACGACGGCGTCAAGCACGGATGGGAGAAGTACTACTGGACACCGTGGCGCGCGTACCTCGACCGTCGCACCTGAGCCATGACCGAACGCGTGTCATTGATTGTTCGAACCCTGCTGTTCACGATCTTCGTGCCTGGATCAGTCACCGTGCTGGTGCCGCGGATGCTGTTGCGGTCGGACATGGAATATCCGCTGCCGCTCGGGGTCGTACGGTTCGCCGGCGCGGTGATCATCGTTGTGGGCGTGGCCATCTATCTATGGTGCGCGTGGAACTTCATTGCGGCCGGCCACGGCACCCCGAACCCGCTCGATGCACCGCAGCAACTCGTCGTGCGCGGCCTCTACCAATTTACGCGCAACCCGATGTACGTCGGCGTCGGATCGATCGTTGCGGGCGAGGGCGTGCTGTTCGAGTCCGCCACCTTGCTCGCATACGTGACGTTGCTCATGCTGCTGTTTCACCTGCGCGTCCTCACGTACGAGGAGCCTACCTTGCGACGACAGTTCGGCGCGGCGTTTGACGCCTACTGCCGGCGCGTGCCACGTTGGTTGCCGAACCTGCACTCCCAAGAAGGACCCCTCCAATGAACGCAACGCTCGCGAAACGCCTCGCCCGTGTGGCCGACTCTTCGACACTGCGCTTGACCCACTATGGTCGCAAGAGCGGCAAACCCTACGAAGTGACCATCTGGTACCTGGTTGAGGGCGACACGATCTATCTCGTGACCTCGAACGTGCAACGTCAGTGGACGCGCAACGTGCAGAAGCGATCGAAGGTGTCGTTGCAGATCGATGGCGAGACGTTCGAAGGCACGGCGAGCCGCATCACCGCGGTCGCCGAGCGCGCGCACGTCAATGAGTTAGTGGGGCAGAAGTACTGGTACGTCCGGCCGCTGCTGTGGTTGGTCGAGACGTTCGGACTGCCCGACCACGGCGGCGCCTTCCGCGTCCGCTTGCGGACGCAGTGAAGCGCAAAGGGCGCAGACAGCGCTGCTGTTCGCCTAGCCGATCAGTCGGGCGCACTCGAGCGCGGAGTGTGCGGCGGCGTCCATTTGGATCGACGGAAGATTGATGGTCTCGCCGACGAAGTAGAGGTGCTCGACCGACGGGGCGCGGATGTCGGGTCGAGGAGCCGCCGAGATCATGTATTCGCTGCCGTCGCGGGTGACCCAGCGGCGGCGCCAGCGGAGTTTCTCATCAACGTCGCGATAGATCTCGCGCACCATCGTGTCGAAGTCAGCAACGATGTGATCGACGGCGTCGTGATCGCCGAGCACTTCGGGGCGCACCAGTCGCATGCCTTGCAGGATGTGCTTGCCGGGCGGCGCGTTGTGCGGCGAGTGCAGCGACGCCCACATCAGGCCACCGCCGAACGTGCGCGTGGCGCCGACGAGCAAACGCGTCCAGCCCAGGAAGCGATCGGGCGCGCCGGTCTCGCGCAGCGTCGGCACGTCTTCGAACGCATAGGCGACGCTCACCGTGCCGCCGACCTTGGCGTAGTGATGCGCGTTGGCGACGAATTGGCTGGGAAAGTGACGATCGGAGATGAGATCGAAGAGGGCCCAGATCGGCACGTTGCTGACCACGGCGTCGGCGTCGAAGCGTTCTTGGAACGGGGCCGCGCCGTGGGCCAACACTCCGGTGGCGCGATGACCTTCGACGATGATCTCGTCGACCGTCGTGGCCAGGCGCAACTCGGCATGGTTGCGTTCCAATGCGTGCCGTATCGCTTCAACCAACGCCCTCACGCCGCCGATCGCATTGGCACCGCAGTACTCGGGCTTTGCCGGCCGACCCGGCGTGCGGTTGCGTTGCAGCATGCGGGCGAACTCACCGATCGACGCGTGCATCGGTTCCTTCGAGCCGAACAGCATCAGCGTGCGCCGCAGCGCGTTGGCCGACGTGGGGTTGGCGCCGGCGGTGCCGAGCCAGTCGCCGACGGTGGTGTGCATCAGTACGGCGGTCTGGGCATCATCGAGTTGCGCAAGTTGCGCCAGGACGCCGCTGAAGGTGCGGAACTCCTCCGGTGAGATGCGATAGACTTCTCGCACCGTGTCGGCGAGCGCGGCCTGATCTCGCCCCAGCCATGGGAACGCGAAGCGCTTGCCGTTGAGACCTTGCACGAAGATACGCATCACCTGATCGGCGGGAATCTCGGATCCGATCCAGTCGGTGACGCCGGCCGCGGCGAGCGCCTCATCGAGATGTTTGTTGGGCCACAAGAACGCGCCGCAGTCGACCACGAAGCCGTCAACGTCGTAGCTGCGCAGGCGGCCACCGGCACGTGGCTCGCGTTCGAGCACGAGTACGCGGCGGCCCCGGCGCGCCAAGATGGCGCCGGTCAGCATGCCGCCGAGCCCGGCACCGATGACGACGACGTCCCACCGTGACATCAACTGGCCTCGCAACTCCGCGTGGTGAAGTGTCGATCCTTTCTCAGTGCAGTTGCAACGTCACGTCGCGTATTTGCGCCGCGGCGGACAGGAACACGTCCATCTGCGCGCGCCCGACGCCGCGCCGGCTCGCTCGAATCGTCTGCTGACCAAGAACGAGCCGGGCGATGCGGAAGTGTCCATTGGTGTCCGTGACGGAGCGCCGTCCCCCGCGTCCGCGCACGGACGCGCCAACTACCGCATGACCCTGGCCATCGGTGACCATGCCGGTGACTTCGCCGACCCGCTCGATCTGCATCGGCGCATAATCCAGTGTGCCGACAATCTTGAGCGTGGTGGGAGTCGACGTGCCCAACACCGGGGTGTCGGGCGGGCTGAGTTGAATGTCGACTAGCGTGACCGTGCCAGTCGATCGATTCAGCGCCGAGCCGTTGATGGTGTGTTTCGGATCGTCGTCCATCGGCAGTTGCGACGTCTGGGTCGTGAGGTTGAACGTGAAACGAATCGGCGCACCTTCCAACGCCTGGGTCATGCCGACGTTGGGGATGGAGATGTTACCGGCGCTGTCGATCGTGCCGGTAAAGACATTGTCGTCGACGTTGAAGACCACGTCGCCACCGATGGTGTGGAACACGCCAATGGGGAAGTCGGCGCCGTTCATCGTGACGATCCCCGTGCGGCTGTTGATGGTCATACCGATGTGGGCTCCAGTGATCGGGATCGGGAATGTGAAACCAAAGTCGGGCGCCGCCGTAGCGGCCGTCGTGACGGTGAGTGTCGCCCGAGCGTCTGCGTTGCCGACGGGACCGTGCGGCGCCTTAAGGAATGCGACCAGATCGTCGAGCTGCGTGCGCGACAAGATCGAGGTTCGACCATGGCGGTCGTCGACGTTGCGGCCGGTGCCGGCGGCGTTGCAATCGTCGAAGTGCGAGTTGCACGGCATCACGACATCGAGCAACGTCGCCGCGCTGCCATCGTGCAGATATGGCGCGGTGTTCCACACATCGACCAAGGTTGGGGTGAGATACTCGGTGAGCGCGCCGCGACTACCCGGGATTGGCATCGCGCGATTGGGGAAGACGCCGCCGGGGGCGGTGGTATCGGCGATCATGAAGGGATCGGTCTTGTCGAAGATGTTGGCGGTACCGACGTCGTGTCGCAGGTATGGGTTATTGGTAGCACTCACCGGCTGATTCGGATCGAAGCCGGCTTCGCCGGGCATCAGGGGCCGCTTGTCGGTGAATTGTTGGTTCTCGTCGGAGGGGCCGTTGTGACAGCGTGCACAACCCACGCGCGGATCGTTGAAGATGGCGCGCCCGCGCTGGGCGGCGAACACAATCGCCTCACCATGCGCGCCGATGTTGGGATTCCGCACGTACTCGGTTTCGCTGTAGACGTAGTCGGCCATGTGGGTGAGGCGAATGCCGGCGATGCCGCTGGTGCCGGGGATGGCCCGGTTGGGTGCGCCGAGATCGTCGGAGTCGTTGACCGGATCGGTGGTATGCGAGCGCATGATGAGGGCGCCGATGCACTTCTCGGGCAAGTGTTCGTTCCCGTCGCAGTCGCCCGCGCCTTGCAATGTGCGGAAGGCATGCTCGAAGTCTTCCACCTCGTCGCGATCGGCGTTCCAGTGAATGGTGCCCATTGGATTGAAGAAGCGATGCGCTTCGGGCGCGACCAACGGATTGGCGAGCGGAACGAATTTCAGGTTGGCCTGACAGGTCGTCAGCGGTGAGCCGCTACCGCAGTCTGAGTCCGTCGTGCACGGATGATCAATCTTAGCGGAGTCCGCGGCCTTGTCACTGCATGTGCCAGGGGCGAGCGACGCGCGGCCGCGCAGATCGCCGGTGTTACGCAAGCTGGCGCCGAACTGCGAGTTGTCCCACGTGCGGCCGTCGTTGCCGGTTTCGGCGTGACACGATGTACACGCGAGATATTCGGCGTCGTGGCCGGTGCTGACGACTGCGCCGGGCTTCGACAACGTTGCCGGATCCTGAAAGTTGCTGGGCGGCACCGGCGTGTCGAGACCGATGTTGTTGGCGAGGCTGGCATCGCGCGCCGAAGTGCTGAACAGAATTTCGCCGTCCAGCAGTTCCGGCGGCAGCGGATCATGCTCGGTGCTGTTCACCACGCCGAGAATCTGCGGCATACATTTCCGCTGATGCACGCAGCGGATGCCGGCATCGCACTCGGCGTCGTTCATGCACAGTTGGATCTGTCCGCCGTGCATGCCGTTGGCGCACACACCCTGACCGGTCGAGGCGCAGTCGAGCGGCGTCGAACACGCATTGTGCGGCGGTGTGGCGCAGCGATAGCTGTCGGGGCGGACGTCGATGACGGTGACCGTGCGCGCGAGCGAGTTGACGCTGTACGCGCGCGCGCCGTCCGGGGCCACCGCGATGCCGATCGGTGTCGTGCCGATGCCGTCGGAGATCGGCTTCATCGCGTTGAGGTCGACATCGTAGTCGAGTCCGGTCAGCGCGGTACCGTTGGGCTCGCCGGCGACTTCGAGCAGCGTCGGTTCATCGGCGCGCTGCTCGACTTCCGGGGGCAGGTTCATCAGCAGCGGCCCTTCGTAGAGAATGTCGAAGGGGTTGGCGGTGCAATTGCCAGGCCCGTGCGCGGGCGGATCGTCGTTGACGATGCCGCTACGCAACGAATTGAAGAGTCCGAAGCGGTTCGACGTGCGATCAACGGTGTAGGCGATGGTGCCGTCGGCGGAGAAGTCCAAACCCGCGGGCGCGTTGCCACCCTTGACGTCGATGAACTCCTTGACCGTGCCGGTGGTCAGATCAATCTTGGCGATGAAGGAGCGGATGATTTCGTGAAACGACGGCTTGAAGATGTTGCGCCGGCGCGAGGTCGAGCCATCGTCCGGAAAGCCGCTGAACGGAAACGGGAAGCGCTGCGCCTCGGGGAGGTTTTTGAAAAAGCTGCTGCGAATGAACAGCCCCTTGGCGGCGACATTTTCCTTGGTGCCCGCCACCCACACTTGGTTGGCCGTGCCGGCGGGACTGTTGGGCGGCGTCAGCGCGATCACCGACATGAAGTTGTAGACGCCCGGCGCGGAGTTGATCGTCTCGCAGGTGCTGGTATCGAGCGGGATGTCGAATGTGCGCGCGACGGTGTTGGTCGTCGCGTCGATTTCGCTGACGTGGCCGGTCGAGCTCGGTTCCTTAGTGAGATAGTGCGACAAGTAAACATGCGCACCGTCGGCGCTGACGGCGATGCCGCGCGGCGTTCCCAAGACGGGAATCGCGGCGAGCTGGTGAAGGTCCGCATCCAGAACGATCAACGTGTCGGTCCGTTCACAACTGACGTACACGCGCGTGCCGTCGCCGTTCAGGGCGACGCCGAACGGGGCGCAGCCGAACTGCAGCTGCTGCCGAATGACGTTGCCTCCGTCGGTTTGGTCGAAGCGGACGATCAGATCGTCGTCCTGCGCGGTGACGAACACGTGCGTTGCGTCGAGCGCGAGGGTGCGAGGATTGCGACCCACCGCGTACTCGCCGACCCTCGTCAAGCTGCTGGTCGCGATGCGTGCGGCCGTGCCAGATTCCGGGTTGACGAGCCAGACGGCGGCGTTGTCGCTGCTCACCGCAATTGCGCTGCTGTGTGTCGGCAAGCCGTCGGCGTGCGCCATTGCGGGACCAACCACGAACACTCCGACGCCGATTGTGAGTGCAACCATCCACCGTTTCATGACGAGCCCCCTTCCGCGATCGAACCGACATCGCGTGTCTTAGAGGAGAGGAGTCGAAAGGGTCAAGACAAATCGACGCGCTGCGTTGACCGAAGGGTCAACGAGAGTGGTGCGCACACGATGGAAGAAGGGAGTCGCTAGAGTGAATCGGGTGCCGATGACGTCGGCTCCGCGAGCGCGGGTTGTTGCCAAGCGGATGTCGTTGCGGGCGCGGTAACATGAACCATCTCGCCGCCGCGCAGGACGCGGAAATCGTGACCGCTCCATCTCACCGTGTTGCCGAGAAAACTAATCAGCCACACCGCGGAGACGAAGAGATCCTTCGGTAAGACGAGCAGCATGTGAAGCGGCGTGTTGTCCGTGTGGAGGTAGCGGAAGCACATCGCACTCGCGCACCACAGGCGTAGGCCGATCACGGTTGCCGCAATCGCTACACTGGTGGGACTGAACCCGTAGTAGAGCATCGTGAACACCGCCCACATGGTGCCCTGGGTGAACACGCTGCCAAAATAGCCGCCGGGGCGCACGGTGCGGTACGTCCGCGCCCAGCGCACTTGGTGTTGAAAGAGATGTGCCCAGGGACCGACATCAAGGACCGTCTCGACCACGAGATCCGACAACACCAACTTCAAGCCGCGTTGAGCAACCAGGTAGCCGAGGTAGTAGTCGTCGGCGAGATAGTTGCGGATGGCGAGAAAGCCACCGATGGCATCGAGCGTCTCGCGTCGCAGCGCCATGGTTGCGCCGAACGCGTAGCTCGGCTTCTCCACTTTGCGCGCCGCCATCACGTTGGTGTCGAAGTCGGTGCTGATGAACAGCGACTCGACCAACGTCGGGAGGCCGCCTTGGCGCACCGCTTTGTACAAGCAGCTCACGACGCCGACGGCGGGATCGTGCAGGGGCGCGACCACTCGGCACAGATAGTCTGGCGGCACGCGGATATCGCTATCGGCGATCACCAACACGTCGTGGCGAGCGCGCGCGTACATGTTGTGCAGGTTGCTCACCTTGTAGTTCGTGCCGTACACGCGCGGGTCGATGACCAACTCGATGTCGAGCGAGGAAAAGTCGCGCTGCAGTTGGCGCACCACGGCAATCGCGCTGTCACCGGCATCGGCGACGCCGAAGACCACCTGGAACGCGCCGCGGTAATCCTGACGACAAAAGGTTGCGAGATTCTCGTACAGATTGACGTCGAGACCCTTGAGCGGTTTGAGCACTGAGACGCCAGGCTGTGGTGCCGCCGCGGCGCCTGCGCGTTGGCCGTCAGCCCAGCGAAAGAACTCCCGTGCCGAGTAGAGCACGGTCAGGTAGTACCAGATCGACGCCAACACCCCGATGCCGATCACGGCTTGCAGCGCCGAGACGTGGAGGACTGGTAGCATCATAGTGGCGCCCACATGGCGTGCTCGTGACTCCCTTAACCACCTGGTCAGCCTGCGACGCAAAAAAAAGCCGCCCGGCTCGCGGCCGGTTGGCTCCGTCATGCTGACGTTGGTTCCTCGTAGCGCGTGAATGTGAGCGAGTCAAATGTGCGAAGCGATCACGCGTTCCGCGTGACCGGGAGCGACGATGTGGCCGGCGGTTCGCAAGGCGAGGGCGATGATCGTCAGCGTCGGATTGTACCCCGAACTGGTCACGAACACGCCGCCGTCGGCGTTGTAGAGGTTGTCGAGGTCGTGAAATTTCCCGAACGGATCGCACACCGACGTGTGCGGGTCGCTGCCCATGCGCAAGCCGCCCATGACGTGGCGAGAGTCGGGCGGCTCACTGGGATCGTAGGGCTGGAAGAATCCGAATTGCGCACCGGCCGCGCCCAGGATCTGCAGCATCTTCGGCTGATAGAAGGTGCGCGCGTCGAGTTCGAAGCCATGGTTTTGGTACGTCACCATCGGCACCGGCAAGCCGTACACGTCGCGCACGGTCGGATCGAGTTGTACACGATTGGTCGGCTGCGGTGCGTCTTCGGCCTGCATCGTCAACACCGCGATGTGGGCGGTAAACGGGCCTTCGACCAACAACTGCTTCAACGGGAGGCCGACCAAGTGAGCGAACGCCAACGCGTCCGGGCGCAGGAATGCCTTGTTCGAACGCAGCGGCTCCGACGAGGTGCCGAATTCGATGATGCCGCCGAGCGGAACGTCCGAGCGCAAACTCATGCCGCCTTCGGTCACGCCGCGGAAGTCGGCCATGCCGTTGCTGACCGAATTGCCCCGTTCGCCGTGTAGGCGCTGCTTGAAGATGCCGACGGCGGTGGTCTGGAAGTGGTACATCAGATGGCGGCCGAGCTGATCGCTCGAGTTGCCCAGCCCGGGCCCATCGCGATCGGAGAGCAAACACAAGCGCGCGCTCTCCACCGCGCTGGCGGCGAGGATGAAGCGATCGGCGGTGACCGATTGTATCGCACCGTCGGCGTCGGTGTACTCCACCGCCGCAATGCTGTTGCCGTTGCGTACCAAGCGGCGTGCAAAGCAATTGAAGCGCACCTGGCAGTTGCCGGTGAGCAGCGCGCTCCGTAACGTCGTGACCGCCGCCGAGCCCTTCGAGTTGTTGGGACAGCCGAAGCCGCTGCAGAAGCCGCAGTTGTTGCACGCCGGGCGCCCGCCGTAGGGCCGCGAGTTGACCGCCCCGGGATAGTGTATGGGGTGGTAGCCCTTCTTGCGTGCGCCATCGGCGAGGGTGCGCGCGACGTACATCTCCGCGGTCGGCGGCAACGGGTACGGGCCGCTACGTGGCGACGCGAACGGATCAGCCCCCTCCCCGTCGGCGCGGCCGCTCACGCCCGACAAATTTTCGGCCGTGACGTAGAACGGTTGCAGCTCATCGTACGTGAGCGGCCAATCGACGAAGCTGGTGCCGTCGAAGGTTCGGCCGCCATCGCGCAGCGCCGAGGCCAGGCGGAAGTCGATCTCGTTGAAGCGCGGATACTTCATGTCGGCATGCACCGTGGTGCCGCCGACATTGCGCGCCAGCACGTTCACGTCCGGATGCGCGCGCGCCGTCTCGGCCGCGCTCTGGCGAAACGTGCGCGGCTCCACCACCGGGTCCTGCAACACCATGCGGCGGCCGAACTTCAGCTCATCGTTGCTGAACAGCGGAAATGGCAGATGGTCGGGGTTGTCGAGCCCGGGAAAGTAGTTGTTGCCGGCTTCGAGGATGAGCACCTTCATGCCGGCGCCGGCGAGCACATGCGCGGCGGCTGAACCGCCCGCCCCACTGCCGACGATCACGACATCGAAGGGTGCGTCGAGCGCCGTGTTGCCCAGAACGTTGGGCACCGTCGACGGCAAGCTCACGTCGAAGCCTCGAAGCAGAATGGGCTGGGAAATTTGGCATTCGGCTTCGTGAGATCGTTGGTCGCCACCACCGTGAGGAACGCAATCATGGTCGAACCGAAGGCGTGACAGCCCTCGTTGGGGTTGGGCTTCGAGTTCGGCTTGTCGGCCCGCTCGATGTATTGCTGCGTGAGCTCATCGAAGCCGAGCGTGTAACCGAGCGGTTGGCTGTCGCCGTCGAAGCCGACCAATTGCCAGCCGATACGATCGCGATTGCCGCCGTACACCGGGTCGCAGAGCAACCCTTCAACCGAATGGTTGGTGAGCAGGGTCACGAAGTCGGGGTTGATGAGCGTGAGGATCGTGTCTTGATCATCGGGCGCGAGCCGCGCGAACGGCTGGCTGAACTGCTCGTGACTCATCTGTTCGATCTCGGCGATGCCGTCGCGATACTTGCGCCGCAGGTCGACTTCGTCGAGCGTCGTCGCGAGCGGATTGTCCGCCACCTCCGGTACGCTGGCGGCGCCATCGAGGCGCACCTTCCACGCCAAGCGCTGCACGCGATTGAGTGGGATCGCGTTGTCGAAGCTCGGCGTGGGAAACACGTCGGTGGCCTGCCCGGCGGCGAAGTCGCCGAAGGGTTGCCGGCCGCTGAACGGACCGCCGCCGAAGATGGGGCGGGCCGCGAAGAACGCAACCTCGGCGCTGCGCAAATCGATCGCATCGACCACGCCGTCGCCGTTCACGTCGGCACCGCGACAGCCGGCGTCGTCGGCAGTGCCCTGGCGCAGGGCGATGGCGGTGAAGTCGGCGGCCGTGCGGCGATCGTCGCAGTTGGCGTCAACGAACGGCAACGCACTCAGCAGTCCTTGAATGTAATCCGCGACGCCCGCCTCGTGCGCCCCCGGCACCGTATCAGTCGGAATGATGCGCGACACCGCGGCATCCACCGTCGTTAGTTCCGCCGCCGTGAGGAATGGCGCGACCGCTCCGGCCGCCGCCCCGCCGCGCTGCGCGAGCAATCGTCGCGTTGGCAGCGCGAGCGCCACGGTGCCGATTGCACCCAGCCGCAAGACTTGCCGACGCGTGAGTGGGAGGTCGAAGCGAACATTCGACTCGCGCGACATGGCGCGGCTTCTAAGTCGGGGGGTGTTCGATTGTCAAGAACGAAAGAGCCGTGACCCAACGCGGCAGCTCCACCTGGTTCGGTAGTGTTTCGGTTTGAAGCCCCGGGCGACCGCCTAACAAACGTTCACCAACGGTTGACGGCGTGGCGACGGTTTGGTTAAGCAGCCGCCATCCGCTCGGATCGTTCCGGCGAAACCAACACAGCTACGGAGGACTCCTTCATGGACGACGAAAAACTTGCTGAGAAGCTCAAGGAACTTACCTTCACCGGCGGTCACCGCGCCATGTCGATCGAAGACGTGGTGACGATTCAGCCCGGCCTCGGCCGCCTCATGCCCGAGGTCGGCGCCCGCACGTGGAAACTCTTCTACGCCGCCAAGGCCGGCAACTGGCCGATGGCGAAGTTCCAGTGGAAGGAAATCAAAGGCCTGTTCGAACTCGGCGCCTTCACCCGGCCGAAGCACGAGGACGCGCTGAATCAATACATGGAAGAAAACTGGAAGACGCTCGAAGGGCCGCTGGACAAGAAAGACTTCGCCGCCTTCGAAGAGGCCTTCCACAAGTGCGTCGACGCGGCCAACGCCTACCACGAACTGAAGGAGAAGCCGTACATCGTGTGGAAGCTGCCCGACGCACCGCCGCCCGATATGGATCTGCGGCCACGGGGAGCGGCGAAAAAGTAAGAATCGTGACTCGTGAATCGTGAGCCGTGAGGCGTGAGTCGCCGGAGGTAGTCGGACAGCCACAGGCTGGAAGCCTGTGCCACTCACGAGTCACGGTTCACGAGTCACGACGTTCACGGCTTCCGCTCGCTGAATAACCGCACGCGGCGTTCGACGCTGGCGAGGCCGCGCTCCATGGCGGCGACAGTGTCGCGCGCGGCGGCGACCGGATCGCTGGCGTCCCGAATCGGCCGGCCTACCATCAAGTAGTCAGCGCCGGCACGGACCGCTTCTTCGGACGTCATCGCGCGCTGCTGATTCGGATCGTCGCCGTCACCCTCCTGTGCTTGAGCACCGGGGGTGATGATGATGAAGCCGCGTCCGCACTCCTTGCGAATGCGGCCGATCTCGAGCGGCGACGTGATCACACCGTCCATGCCGGCGAGCTTCGCGAGCCGCGCCAAGCGCACCACCTGACCTTCGACACCGCTCATCACGCCAACGCGCTTGAGGTCGTCGCGGTTCAGACTGGTCAGCACAGTGACGGCGAGAATCTTCGGCTTGCGGAGGCCTTCACTGCGGCAGACTTTGCCGACCTCGTTGACCGTGCGTTGCATCATCTCGAGACTGCCGGAGGCGTGCAGATCGAACATGCGCGCGCCCATGCGCGCGGCTTCGACGCCGGCTTTGGCAACGGTGCGCGGGATGTCGTGAAACTTGAGATCGAGAAACACTTCGCCGCCGCGATCGCGGATGTCGCGCACGATCTGCGGGCCGGCATGCAGGAAGAGTTGCTTGCCGACCTTGAACATGCCGACGTCCTGCGCCAGCTTGGCAACCAGTTCGAGCGCCTCGCGCACCGAGCCCACGTCGAGCGCGAAGATGAGGCGCGACCGCATCCCGCTCTGGTGGCCGCCGAACGGCCACTGCAAGGTCATGAGGCCAGCTCCGTGCGCACCATCGTTGCGATGCGCTCGACCACTTCATCGACGCGCACGTCAGTCGCATGCGCGTCGCGCCGGTGTTTGAACTCCACACAGCCGCGCGCCAGGCTCTTGGCGCCGACGGTAACGCGCAGCGGGATGCCGATCAGATCCGCGTCCTTGAACTTCACTCCCGGTCGTTCGTCGCGGTCGTCGAGCAAGACCTCGATGCCCGCGTGTTCGAGTTGAGCCACAAGCGACTCGGCGGCCGAGCGTAAGGCCTCGTCGTTCCAGTTCACCGGCACAACGTGGACGTGCGCCGGCGCGATCGCCAGCGGCCAGATGATGCCGTTGGCGTCGTGGTGCTGCTCGATCGCCGCCGCCGCGGTGCGGGTCACACCAATGCCGTAGCAGCCCATCACCATCGGGTGCTCTTGGCCGCCGGCGTCGAGGTAGGTCGCCTTCATCGGCACGCTGTACTTGGTGCCGAGATAGAAGATGTTGCCGACCTCGATGCCACGGTGCGCTTCGAAGACGCCACCGTCACAGCGCGGACACCGGTCGCCCGCGCGCGCCGCGCGCAGGTCGGCGAACTGGAGCGCGGGAAGATCGCGGGCCTGGTCGATGTCGACGAGGTGATGATCCACTTCGTTGGCGCCAGTGACCGCGCCGCTGATCCCCCGCAGAGCGTGATCGGCGATGATCTGGACCGAGAGACCGAACGGCCCGGCGAATCCGACCGGCGCGTTCGACACCCGCCGCACGGTGTCTTCGTCGGCCAGCGCTACCCACTCCACGCCCAGCGCGGTCTTCAACTTCGCATCGCTGATCTCGTGATCGCCGCGCACCAGCGCGGCCACGGTGGTGCCGCTGCTGGTGCCGTAGAGCAGCGTCTTGATGAAGCGGTCGGGCGGCTCCGAGAGAAACTCGGCGACCGCTTCCACCTTGCCCTTGCCGGGCGTGCGCACTTTGCGCATCTCGCCGGCCCGCGGCGCGGCCGTCGTCGGGATCGGCCCGACTTCGGCGCGCTCGACGTTGGCGGCGTACTCGCAGCGGTTGCAGCTCACGATCGCGTCTTCGCCGGAATCGGCGAGCACCTGAAATTCATGCGCGGCGCTGCCGCCGATCGCACCGGTGTCCGACTCGACCTGGCGCGTCGTCAGGCCGCAGCGCTCGAAGATGCGCCGGTAGGCTTTCGCCATATTCTCATACTCGCGCCAGCAATCGTCGGCGTCGACGTGGAACGAGTACGCGTCTTTCATGATGAACTCGCGCCCGCGCATCAGGCCGAAGCGGGGCCGGACCTCATCTCGGAACTTGACTTGAATTTGGTACAGATTGAGCGGCAGATCGCGATATGAACGCACTTCACGCCGGACGATGTCGGTGACCAGTTCCTCGTGCGTCGGGCCGAAGCAGAAGTCACGGTCGTAGCGGTCCTTCATGCGCAGCAACTCTTTGCCGTAGCGATCCCAGCGCCCGCTCTCTTGCCACAGTTCGGCCGGGCAGATTGCGGGCATGAGAATCTCCTGCGCCCCGGCGCGGTCCATTTCTTCGCGCACGATCCGTTCGACCTTGCGCACCACGCGCAGCCCGAGCGGGAGAAAATCGTAGATGCCGCGGGCGACTTGGCGAATCATCCCGGCGCGCACCATCAATTGATGGCTGATGACCTCGGCGTCGGTGGGAACTTCCTTGAGCGTGGGAATCAGCGACTGGCGAAAGCGCACGAGTGATCCTTCTGTAGTGAGAGTGGGGCGACCTTAGAAGCTGCCGGAAAGCAGGTCAAGTGCGATCGGATTGTCGTGGCATACGGAGACAGTGTAGAGAGCCTGCCGGCTTTCCACGGAGGATCGGCATGGCGGAATCACCAGCGCGCTATCGCGACGCAACCCAACCCCTCGACGCGCGGGTACGTGATCTACTGTCACGCATGACGCTGGAGGAGAAGCTGGCGCAGATCGGCGGCGTGTGGTCGACCAGCTTGCTCGACGATGGCGTCTTCTCCGAAGCGCGGGCCCGCGAGAAGCTCGTGCACGGCACCGGGCATCTTACCCGCATCGGCGGTGCCACCGTGCTTGGCCCCAGTGAAAGTGCCGCGCTGGTCAATCGCATCCAGACATTTCTGCTTGAGCACACCCGGCTCGGGATTCCGGCGATCATCCACGAAGAGAGCTGCGCCGGCTACACCGCCCGCGGCGCAACTTGTTTCCCGCAAGCAATCGGACTCGCCAGCACGTGGGAACCGGCGTTGATCGAATCCATGACCGGCGTGATCCGCGCCCAGATGCGCGCGGTCGGTGCGCACCATTCGCTCGCTCCCGTCCTCGATGTCGCGCGTGATCCGCGCTGGGGGCGCACGGAGGAAACCTTCGGCGAAGATCCATATCTCATTGCACAGATGGGCATCGCCTACGTGCGCGGCTTGCAGGGCGACGACCTGTCGCGGGGCATCGTTGCCACCGCCAAACATTTTCTCGGCTACGGCGCGTCCGAAGGCGGCATGAACTGGGCGCCGGCACACATCGCGAAGCGCGAGTTGCTCGAAGTCTACCTCGCGCCATTTGCGGCAGTGATCAAAGAAGCGAAGGTCGCCTCGATCATGAACGCCTACAACGAGATCGACGGCGTACCACTGGGGTCATCCAAGGAGCTGCTCGGTGATCTCCTCCGTGGCGCGCTCGGATTCGACGGCGTGATCGTCTCCGACTACTTCACCGTGGCGACGTTACACCAGTACCATCGCATCGCACGCGATGAGGGCGAGGCCGCCCGTTTCGCACTCGAGGCCGGCATCGATGTCGAGTTGCCCGCGCTGCACTGCTACGGCGCGCCTCTGCGCGCCGCGATCGAAGCCGGACGCGTCGATGTCGGCTTGGTCGACACGTCAGTCCGCCGCGTGCTGCGGATGAAATTCCAACTCGGTCTGTTCGAACGTCCCTACGTCGATGCAGGCGCGGCGGCCGCGGTGTTCGACACATCCGCACAGCGCGCGCTGGCGCGCGAGATCGCGCAGAAGTCGATCGTGCTGCTGAAGAACGACGGCAACCTGCTGCCGCTGCGCAAAGACCTGCGGTCGATCGCCGTGATCGGCCCGAGCGCCGACAGCGTTCGCCTTCTGCAGGGCGACTATCACTACCCGGCGCACCTCGAGATGATGTTCGGTGCGATCGAGGAAGGCGACATGTCGCCGCGGCCGGCGGGTTCGGTGAACCTAGCGCAGCACTGCGTGCCGATGGTCACGGTGCTCGACGGAATCAAAGCGGTCGTCTCGCCGCGCACGACCGTTCATAGCGCGCTAGGTTGCGACATCATTGGAGTCAGTACCGACGGCTTTGCCGCCGCGGTCGACGCGGCCCGCAAGGCCGAGGTGGCGGTGGTGGTGGTTGGCGAGAAATCCGGATTGGTCGATGGCTGCACAAGCGGTGAGTCGATCGATCGCGCCGATCTCGGCCTCACCGGTGTGCAGCAGCAGTTGGTCGAAGCCGTCGTCGCCACCGGTACGCCGGTCGTCGTGGTACTCATCAACGGAAGGCCGCTCGCGCTCCAATGGATCGCCGAGCACGTGCCCGCGATTGTCGAAGCGTGGGTGCCGGGAGAGGAAGGTGGCAGCGCCGTCGCCGACGTCTTGTTCGGCGACATCAATCCAGGTGGCAAGCTGCCGATCTCGCTACCGCGCTCGGTGGGTCAGGTGCCGGTCTACTACAACCACAAGCCGTCCGGCGGCCGGTCGCATTGGAAGGGCGACTACGTCGGGCTGAGCGCCAAGCCGCTGTTCCCGTTCGGACACGGGTTGAGTTTTACGGAGTTCAAATACGGCTCGCTGGAGGTTAGGCCCGAGAGAGTGACCGCCGGCGATACGCTGCGCATTCGCGTCGATGTGGCCAATGCCGGTGAGCGCGTGGGGGAGGAGGTCGTGCAACTCTACACGCACGACGTGGTCGCGAGCGTCACGCGTCCGGTGAAGGAGTTGAAAGGGTTCGTGCGCGTGGCGCTACAACCGGGTGAGCAGAAAACCGTGAGCTTCGAACTCGCCGTGAGTCAGCTCGCCTTCGTCGATCGCCAGATGAATTTCGTCGTCGAACCTGGCGCGATCGAGATCATGGTCGGCAGTTCGTCGGACGACATTCGGCAAACCGCGACGGTCGAGATCGTCGGCGACCTCGCCGTTATCGGGACCGCGCGCGTATTCTCGACCCCGGTCACCGTGCGGTCGCGCAGATAGTTTGACGCACAGGGGGGAGCGCACTATAGCCCTGTCACTTCATACCGAGGAGGAGCGAATGCGGCGCGCGACGATCATGGTTGGGTTTGCGGTGGCAACGATGATGTGGATCGACTCCGCGTTCGCCGGAGTCACGACGATGACTCCGAGCAAGGACAACACGCTCTACGAGAGCGCGACGGGCGCACTCAGCAACGGCGCCGGGCAGTTCTTGTTCGTCGGCCGCACCAATCAAAAGAACGGCTCGATCCGGCGCGCGCTGATCGCCTTCGACGTGGCGAGCACGCTGCCGGCCGGAGCCAAGATTCGCAGCGCGCAGTTGACGCTCACGATGTCGCAGACGATCGCCGGGTCGGAGTCAGTCGTTCTGCGCCGGGCCAGCGCCGATTGGGGTGAAGGCACGTCCGACGCCCAGATCATGGGTGGCGGCGGCGGCACGGCGGCGACCACCGGCGATGCCACATGGCTGCACCGCTTCTTCAGCACGGACTTATGGACCAATGCCGGCGGCGACTTCGTCGCGAGCGTCAGCGCCTCGATCTCGATCAGCGGCAACGGCGACTATACGTGGGGTTCCACTCCGGCAATGGTCGCCGACGTCCAAGGTTGGCTCGACGACCCGACGAACAATTTCGGTTGGCTCCTGCAGGGCGACGAGCAAAGCGCCGGAACCGCGAAGCGATTCAACACGCGCGAAAACCTCGACACGACATCGGTCCCCGAGCTGACGATTGAATTCGACCCACCTCGTCCGGCGGCGCCAACGCTCTCCAGCGTGTCACTGCTCGTCTTGGCGGCCTTGCTGACGTTGATCGCCGCGCGCCGCCTGCATCTCACCTGACTAGGACGGCGCCTTACCGATTCGCGGCTCCCGCTGTCACGGACTGATTGCTGGTGCGCGGCGCGAAGCACCTTACGCGACGCTAGAACACATCCTTCAAGGCGCGCGTCTTGGCGAACACGCTGACGTCGTCCATCGCCACACCGGGATAGTTCTGCTCGATGCTCGCGCGCAGCTCGGGGCTGCGCCAGCGGAAGAACGGATTGGTCTCCTTCTCCGAGCCGATGCTGGTTGGCGTCGTCGGCTGATTGCGCTTGGCTTGCTCGGTCACCCAGTCGTACTTCTTGCGCAAATCGACGTTCTTCGGTTCCAACGAGAGCGCGAAGCGCAGATTCTTCTCGGTGTATTCGTGGCCGAAGTACACCTGCGTGTCGTCCGGCAGCGCCATCAATTTGGATAGCGATCCGATCATCATCGCCGCATCGCCTTCGAACAAGCGGCCGCAGCCGCCCGCGAATAACGTGTCGCCGGTGAAGACCGCTCGATCACGGTCGAAGTAGTAGGCGATGTGGCCGGTGGTGTGCGCCGGAATGAACAACACCCGGGCGCTCAAGTTGCCGACGCGCACCGTCGAGAGGTCTTCAACGCGATCGGTGAGGCCGGGAATGCGTTGATCGACGCCGTACACCGTGAGTCCAGGCTTCGCGCGCAACAAATCCTCGTTGCCGCCGACATGGTCGAGGTGATGGTGCGTCGGCAAGATCGCGGTGAGCGCGACGCCCTCGCGCGCGACCACGCTCAGCACCGGCTCCGCTTCGGCGCAGTCGACGACGCCAGCCGACTTGGTGCCCTCGTCGATGACGAGATAGGCGTAGTTGTCCATCAGTTGCGCAATGGGGATGACCTTCATGAGTCCTCCGGATGAGTGAACGGATTCCTACCAGTCGCTCGTGGCTAGCACCAGTCAGCCACTCGCGAGGTCGCGGTAGGACATCAACTCGATGCCGAGCGCGCGGATCTGCTCCGCGATGCGCGGGCTAGTCAACGCGCGTAGCTCGGCTTCGCTCTCGTAGTCGGGCGGGCGCCAACGCCGCGCTTCGTCGTCGAGATGAGCGGGATGGCAGTACAGTTCCGTGACACCCTGCGTGAGGAGCGACAGCAGTTGGGAAAGATACACCTCGGTGATGTGCCCGCTCTGATGCAACCCAAACAAGCGATCGGGACAACTGAGATTGCGTGCGCCTATGCGCGGCCGCGCATAGGCGCTCAGCGCGCTGAACGTCAGCCCTTCGGCGACTTTGCGTGGCGCGTGCTCACGGTTGAGGCGCAGCGCCATGCGCAGCGGCTCGCGCGTGAGTCGCAGGGCGCGGATGCCGTAACGATCGGCGACCGCGAGCAAGATGTTGACGATCGTCGGGTGCATGTGGATGTTCACATGGCCGTCGACGTGTGAGAGCGGCAGCCCAGTGGCGAGAAATTTTTCGATCTGCGCTTCGACCTCGCGTTGCACCTGCGCCCGCACACCCGGCGTAAAAAAATATCCGAGCGCGGCGCGAATCGGCTGATTGCGAAAGAAACCGTCACCGTCGACGAGATCGGGAATCGTGCGCGGCGGCAAGGTCGCGCGGCCTTGCGCGAGCACCAAGTGCAAGCCGACGCTCAACCGCGGCACTGCGCGCGCCAGTTCGACGGCTTCATCCGCCGCAGCGCCGCTCACCATCAAGCTGGCGTCGGTCAGAATGCCATCGCGATGCGCTTCCACGATCGCCGCGTTCACGCCCGGCGACATGCCGAAGTCGTCGGCGGAGACGATCAGACGCTTCCGCTCGGTCATGGCTAGCACGTGGTTCAGTTGCCAAGCGCCGCGGGATCGGCAACCGGTTGCGGCAGCGTGTGTGCGCGCGACAGCAACAGCAGGCCGATCCCCGCCCATACCAGTTCGCGAATCCGCCGCAGGATGCCCAGCGAAAGACCTTTGGCCGCGTCGAGACCGAGCAGCGTGAAGATCAACACCTTGCCGCCTTCTTGGGTGCCGACTTTTCCGGGAACGAAGAACAACATCCCATCGATGGTGGCGGACAGCACTTCGATGGTCAGCGCGCGTTCTACAGTGGCAGGGACGCCGAGAAAGTACAGGATCAAATAGATTTCGAGCACGCCGAGACACCAGCCAACGAAGAAGCAGCCCGCCGAAGCGACAAAGCCCCAGGTGCTGGAGACGTGGAATGCGGCGATCTCGGCATCGAGACGTTGCAGCCGTGCGGTCAAGCGGTCGGCCGCCAGGCCGGTCCGTTGCAGCGCACGAAACGCGGGCGCAAACAGCCCGCGCCGTTGCGCGATCAGCAGGGCCGATGCCACCGCCGCCATCACGGCGACCCCGATCAACACTCCGCGTCGCAACGCCGCCGGCAGCGGCGCCCGATCGAGCACCAGGATCAATCCCATGACGATGAACGCCACTTGCCCGACCGTCTGCGCAACCTTGGCGATCGCCACCGACGCCACCACCGAGGTCGTGGCGCCACGGGCGCGCAGCAAGCGAACGCGCACGAACTCCCCGCCGATTGTCGCCGTCGGCGTGACGTAGTTGATCGCATCGCCGGCCATGCGCGCGCTCAGCAACTGCGCGAACGGAATCGGCGGCCCCGGCGGCGGAAACGCAAACCACCATCCCAAGGTGTTGAACGTGTAGGCGAGAATTTCCTGCGCCACGATCAGGACGATGCCCCACCCTACCACCCGCACGTTGTCGAAGACTACGCGCGCGCCGATCTCATGCAGGAGCACGGCAAACAACACCAAGCCGCCCACCAAAAGGCCGCGCTCCAGCAGCCGCAACCAGCGCGCAGAGCCGCTGGCAGCGCCCCCGTTGCTCGGGCGTTCCTGATCCGATGCGTTCGTCGTCGTGTCCCCCGTAGCGCGTCGGCGGGACGCAGCCACGCTTGCCACGTATACGGATTGCGCAACCGCAGCAAGGTTCACGAGCAGCAGGTGTTGTGCGGGCGAAGGGGGGAGGCGGACGGAGCCAGAGGAGGGTGGAGGCCCCGTCCGCCCGGGGGGGACTAGCGAACCGCGTTACGCGGCAAGATCGGTGATGGTCGTGGGCTCGGCGGACGTGGGCGCAAACACCAGACGGCCCGAGGTCACCAGCTCGGTGAGGATCGCGACCACTCGTTGGTCAGACGGCTCGTGATCTTGAACGATGCGAACCACGTCAAACAATGTCGTGCGAGGCTTGAGAGCTTTCATCGGACCTCCTTGATTCGTTGTGCGGCCAAACGCCATGCCTTTGTGCCTTTGAGGAAGAGCAGGCCGCATGCCAGCTAGAGGATCGACCGATGCGGCCGGCTTGTGAGTTGATGCGGCGCGTGGGCGACCGAACGACCGGTCAATCGGATTGGCGAAGTTGGTGAGAACGACGAGCGGATGACGGCGGCGCGCTGACAACCGCGAGAAATCGGCGAGACTTCAGGCGGCGTCGCGCCAGCGGTAAATCCAGACCAGCGCGGCGGCGAACCCGTAGCTACCGAATGCCGCACCCCACAGGAACCAGTGCAGCCGGTCGGCCAAGGCCAGGATGAACAGCAGGTACGCGAAGTCGCGATTGAGCAGCGCCTCGAAGCCGCGCAGCATCACGCGACGAATACGGCCTTTGGTCGTTTGCGGCGGACCGCTCGTGCGCATCGTCTCCGGGTGCCGCAGGATACACCAGTAGCCCGCCGCCGCCGCGCATGCGAAGCCGCCGAGCAGCAACGCCATCACCGCGCCATAGGACCCGTCGGGGTGGTGGCGGTACTGCCCAAGGCCAAGGGCGATGAAGATCGCGACGTGCACGATGTTGTCGGTGGCGACATCGAACGTCTGCCCGAACGGAGTTTCTTGAAACTTGAGCCGCGCCACCTCGCCGTCGCAACCATCGATCACGGTGGCGAGCAGAAACAGCAGCGTCCCGAGAACTTCGAAGCCGTAGATCCCGCGCGCGATGCACCACGCGGCGAGCAACCCGACGCTGGTGCCGATGATGGTGATGTGATTCGGCCGTAGCGACGTTTGCACCAAGCGGCGACTGATCCACTGCGACACCGAACGATCGATCCAGCGCGCCAACGGGCCATCGTTCGCGGCGGTGGCGGCCCGCAACTGAGCGTACAGTTCAGTTTCTGCGGCGCGCGCGGAGGCATCGTCGGTGACGCGCGCGCACACCGCGCCGGTCAAAGCCGTCGCATCGGTTTCACCGAGCGCGCGCCAGCGGGTCGAGCTGCCACTCTCGAGCGCGCCATCGAGTTCCGCTAGCGTGGCGGCGCGGCAGAGCAGCAGCGGTTCGCCGCCGGTCGCCGGGCTGAAGACAACGGACCGACCGTTCAAGCGCGTGTCGTAGATCTGATTCAGCGTCGCCGGTGTCACCAAGCAGTCGCCTGGAATGACGACGACCTGCCCTTCGCGAATAACGCGGGCCGGCGGCTGCTCGGCGAGTTCGACGAGGCGGAGACGGGCATCGCTCGCCAACAGCGTCTGCAGGCGGGCGGTCTCGCTGCCCGGCATCACCACGACGCGCTCGAAGCCGCTGCGCACAGCACTGTGCAGCGTCCGCACAATCAACGGCAGCCCGGCGATGGTGCGAAAGCTTTCCGCCGTCGGCGGCAAAATCAATGCAGTGTTCACAGTGAAAAGTTAACGCGTGACGGCGGGCAGCGGTTGTACGCGCGCCGCGGCGTGGGACGCGTACGCTTGCGATAGCAATTGCACGCACTGCTCGGCTTCGGCCAAGTTCTCGCCGCGGACGCTGGGATCGAGGATTTCGCGGCGGAACGCGTCGATCACCGCCGCGAACCACTCGGGATGGTGCGATCCCGCCGACAGTGATTGAGCGCACACAAATGACTCGTCCGAGCCGCGGCGCTGCACCGAGACGCGATCGTCATCGACCTCGATGTGGCCGTCGCGGCCATCCAACTGCCAGCGCGTCCGGCGCTCATCTCCGGCCCAGGTGAGATCTAGTCGCCCCGTCAGCGAGGGAAATTCTATCGTGCACTGTGCGCTGTCTTCGACATCGGCCGTTCGGTAACGGCGGCGCGCCAGTTGCGCGCGGATCGCGCGCGGCCGTTCATTGGCCAGCGCCATCATCAAGTAGAAGGCGTGCCAGCCATGATCGACCAGGATACCGCCGCCGGCGCGCACGCCGTCCGTGCGCCAATCGTCACCGACGCTACCGGCGCAGCCGTTACGCGTGGTCTCGAACGAGATGCCGGTCAGCGGTCCGATCGCGCCGTCGTCGAGCAGCATCCGCACGCGGCGAAACGGCTCGGAGTATTTCCAATTGTGGACCGTGAACAACGTGACCCCGGCGCGGCTCACCGCCTCGTAAACTTGCGCGTAGTCCGGTGCCGAGATGGCGAGCGGCTTTTCGCAAATGATGTGGAGCCCGGCGGCCGCAGCGGCAACGATCAACGGCACGTGCGACGTCGGCGGCGTCGCGATGTCGACGAAATCCAGCGCGACGCTGGCGAACAGTTCGGCCGCATCACCGCCCACTGTCGCGTCCGGCAAGAGCGCTCGGGCGCGCGCTTGGCGCGTCGCATCGGAATCGGCGACGGCGACGATGCGCATATCCTGATGTTCCAACCACGCAGGCAGATGCCCGCGCTCGGCCACGTTGCCAAACCCTATGATCGCACCGCGCAGTGGAGCGCTCATTGCCGGTACCGCCCGCTGCGCGCCACATCGGCGAACACTTCGTCGAGAATCGCGACGCCGTCACGGGCTTCGCTTTCGCTCAGAATCAACGGCGGATTGATGCGGACGCGCGAGAAGTAGCCCATCAGCAGCAGCCCGCGCCGTAACGCACCGAGAAAGATCTCCTCCGACACCTCGCGCGCCAGCGGCTCCTTGGTCGCGCGGTTCTTCACCAGGTCCATGCCGAGCAGCAGCCCGGCGCCACGCACGTCGCCAATGAACTCGTACTTCTCCTGCAAGCCGCGCAACTCGTCGAGCAGGAAGGCGCCAACACGCGCGGCGTTGTCGATCAGGCCCTCGTCGAGAATCGTCTCCACTGTCGTCAGCGCGGCGGTCGCCGCGAGCGCATTGCCGCCGTAACTCGACGACGAGGAACTCGCCTTCGAAAACGGTGGCGCGGCGGTGATCTCGTCCGTCGACATCAGGCCGGTGACCGGGAAGCCGTTGCCAAAACCTTTGCCGATGGTCATCACGTCGGGCTCGACGTTGGTGTGATTGCAGCCGAACGGCAAGCCGGTGCGCCCGAAGCCGGTGATCATTTCATCTACGATCAAGAGCGCGTCGTTTTCATGCGCGATGTCACGCACGCCCGGCAGGAATTCCGGCGGTGGAATCACGTTGCCGGCGGTGCCCTGCATGGGTTCGATGAGCACGGCCGCGATCATGCCCGCGGTGGTCGTCTTGAGACTCTGGCGCATGAAGTCGAGACACGCGACGCCACAGTCGGGGTAGTTCAGCTTGAGTGGGCAGCGGTAGCAGTCGGCGTACGGCACTTGATACGTGCCACCGGGGAGCGGTCCCCACTTCTGCTTCCACTCGTCGCCGATCAGTCCCATCACGCCGCCGGTCTTGCCGTGGAAGCCGCCCCAGAACCCAACCACTTCGTACTTCTTGGTGTAGGCTTTGGCGAGGCGGATGGCGGCTTCGACAGCTTCGGCGCCGCCGCTGTAGAGTTGCGTGCGCTTCAGCGCGCCCGGCGCGATCTCGGCAAGCACCTTCATCAACTGCAGCCGCGGCTCGCTGGTGAAGCTGCCGACTGCGAGGCGTTCGATCTGGTTGGTAAGCGCCGCGACAAAACGCGGATGGGAATGGCCGAGACTGGCGACGGCAACCCCAGCGAAGAAATCGAGATACTCGTTCCCGTCGACGTCGATCAGCGTACAGCCGCGCCCCTCGGCGAGCGCCAATTCGGAGAGCTGCGCGATGCGCTGGAGACCGGGGGCGAGGAATTGCTGCTCCTCAGCGTACATCGCGCGCGACTTCGGGCCCGGGGTGGCACCACGGGTCGGCGCGGATTGGGTTGCGGCTTTCACTGCTTGCTCGTCTCAATCAGCGCTTCCAAGTAGGTGACAATGGCTTCTGCCCCCGCAGCGCGGCAGCGAGCGTAGCTAGGCCAATCATTCAAGTCAATCAACTGTAATCCTTCCGTCACACTGGCGACACAATCGCCGCCGTACACTTCGAGCCCGAGCGCACGCGCCCCCGACTGTGCCAACGCGCGCAGCTCGATCATCTGTTGCGCGCTCAACTCGACCGCCGTCTCGGCCGGTGGAAACCAGGCGAGGTAGCCATTGGCGACGGCGTAAAACTTGATCACGACACCGGGAACGTGGCGCTGCAAGATCGCGCGACCGATACCTCGGGCTTGAAAGCGCGCAACCGCCGCGTACGCCTCGGCGCTGCTCTGCACGAATACGACATCATCCGCGTCCGTGGCATGAACATCGCCGCGCTTCAGCCACGCGCCGACGCGTTCGATCCATGCGGGCCAGTCCGGCGGCGCTTCGGTCGTGAGCAACAGCGTCTCCGGAGCCTTCACCTCAGCCCGCGCAAAGCACTCCAGCATGCGATGGCGATGGCAGTTGAGTATCGACTCGACCGAGTTGACCACACGCACACCGTCGCGCTCCCACGCGCGCACTGTCGCGAGTGCGTGCTCTCCCTGACACATGGTGAAGACCGTCGTCTTCGCAGTCGGTAACGGCAGCGGTTCTTCCGCGCTGACGACGCGCACGGTATGCCGCCGTCGCCGCAAACCGTCGGCGACGGCTTCGAGAATTGCGCGATCCGCATCGACCTTACCGGGCGAGAACACCCGCTCGCGGGCGATGCCGAGGAAGTCGCTCATGCGCGGTATCCGCTGCGGATGAAGGACTCCGCCGTGGCGATGTCTTCCGGTCGGTCGACATCGACGCATTTCGGCACGCGCTCGCCGAAGAGTCGGTAGCCGCGCGCGACGAGATGAGCGAGGAACTGGCGCAACGCCGTGAAGCCAGCGGCACGCGCGGCATCGATCTCGGCAAAGATGCGCGGATGAAACACGTAAAACCCGGCGGTGATCAGCGGGCTGTCGGCCGCGGCATCGCCGATCGCATTGATGCGACCGTCGTCATCGCAGGCGACGTGCAGCGGCTTCTCATCATCGATGAAATCGTTCACCGCGAGCACGCCATCGGCGGCGCGCGCGGCGGCGGCGCGGACGAAGTCACGCAGCGCGGCCGGCGCGACGATGGCATCGACGGTGAGCAGCAGAAACATGTCTTCTGCGAGATATGGCGCGAGCGCGAACAGGCTCTCCATCGAACTCGGCGTCGTCCGATGGATGAAACGCACCGGCAGGTCGCGGATGTGTTCCTGGCAATACGTCGCCACCGCAGACGACGCTTCGTTGATGATGCACACGACCTCACGCACGCCCGCGGCGCCGATCGCACGAAGCGTATGCTCGATCAGCGGCACGCCGTTCACCCGTACCAGCGGTTTCGGACCCGAGATGCCGGCGCGGCTCAGCCGTTCCCCGAGACCGGCCGCGATGATCCCCGCTTTCATCCGAGTAACGCGTCGAGTTCGCCGAGCGAGCGGAGACAGAGGTCGGCATCGGAGACCACGAAGTCGGTGCGCGCACCCACCAGCCAGGCCGTGCGCAGGCCAGCGGCGCGTGCCGGCTTGATGTCCTGTTCGAGCGAATCGCCGACGAAGAGCGTCTCGTCCGCACTGACGCCCAATCGCTTGACCGCTAGCGCAAAGATGTCGGGATCGGGTTTGCTCACGCCGACGACGGTGGAGTCGATGATCGTGCCGAGCAGCGGCGCGATCCGACACTCGACGAGGATGCGTTCGACGTTGCCGTAGAAGTTCGAGACCACACCGAGACGGAAACGCGACGCCAAGCGCGCGAGCAGCACGTGACTGTCGACGAGGGCGGCGGCGGTGCGAGTCACGAAGGTGTTGACGATAGTCGCTGCGGCGCGATCGTTGCGGATCTGCAGGTGCTCGAACTGACACGCGACATGGAAGGCAACGGTATCGTATAAACCGAAGCGAGCGACCTGAGGCGAGCGATACGACTCGCGCGTGCCGTGTCCAACCGCATCGTGCAGCCTATCAGGCGTCACGTCGATCCCAGCCGCCCGATACGCAAGCGCGAAGCGCTCGATCCACGGCTCGCCGGGCCCGTCCAACGTCCCGCCGAAGTCGAAGAGGATCGCGCGTAAGCTGTGCAGACCATTCGCCACAATGTGGATAAAGCAACTCGCCCGTGCGGGTGCAAGACGCCCGGTTCTGTCGGCGGGGCCGCTCCCTATCCAAAACCCGTCGGGTACAGAGTGCAGTGCCCATCCTCTCGCGCGCGCCCGCAGCCGCTCCTTTACAGGCGCACCGCGCAGCGATATCAGATTGCTAGCACTGGAGAAGGAGCATGGGACAAGTAATTATTCGCAGGCTCGACGATGCGGCGCTACAACGCCTCAAGGCACGCGCCGCTCGCAAGGGACATTCGCTCGAACGCGAGTTGCGCGCCATCGTGACGGCGGTAGCCCGCTCGGATCGCGCGGAGTTTCGCGATCAGGCAGCGGCGTTTCGCCGTCGACTCGCTGGACGCCGCCACAGCGACAGCACCTTGCTGATTCGGCGTGACCGTCGGCGATGAGCTACATCGTCGATGCGAGCGTCGCGGTGAAGTGGGTTGTTCCCGAAGTCCTCAGCGATCAAGCCGAACGCTTGCTGACGACCGATGCCGAGCTGCTCGCCCCCGAGTTGCTTCTGACGGAGGTGGCGAATGCCCTGTGGGCGAAAACGAGGCGGCGTGAGTTGACGGTCCGTGAAAGTTCGCGGGCGCTGGCGTTGCTCATGGAGAGTGGCTTGGTGCTGCGTCCGAGTGCGCCACTGCTGGCGCGGGCGCTGGACATCGCGCACCGCCTCAATCATCCGGTGTACGACTGCATCTACCTCGCCCTCGCCGAACGAGAACACGCCATCTTGGTGAGCGCCGATCGACGGCTCCTTGAGTGCGCCGCCCGCGGTAGTATCCGCGCGCGCGTCCTAGATCTGCGAGCGCTGAAATCGTGACCGCCCTCACTTCTACCGACAGCCAGTGGTGGAAAACGACAGAACCGGGTTCGCTCGTCGAACTCGGGTTCGTCCGCATTGACCGCAAGGACGCCACGCAGCGCCATAAATCAGGCGAAGACCATCTCCACTGCTTCGCCCCTGGCGGGACTCGCAATGACCCAATCAGTGAGTCGCGGTGCGGACTTCAAAACTGACCCACTACAGAACCGACTCGCCGCTTGACAACGCGGTGATCGATCTGGAACACAAACACACTCATGCAGTGTCCCCAGTGTCAGCACGAGAACCCGTCTGCCGCCAAGTTCTGCCTCGAATGCGGCGCGCGGCTCGCGCTCGCGTGCGGCCAGTGCGGCGTGCAACTCCCGCCAGGTGCCAAGTTCTGTTTGGAGTGCGGCGCTTCGCTAGTAGGCAGTAGGCAGACGGCAGTAGGCGGTTCCGATCCGGTTCCGCCCCTAACAGCTAACCCCCTAACACCTAACACCCTGTCCTCTGGCGAGCGCCGGCAGCTCACGGTGCTGTTCTGCGATCTCGTCGGCTCCACAGAGATCGCCGCGCAACTCGATCCGGAGGACTGGCACCGCATCTCGAAGGAGTACCAACAGGTAGCCGCGGCGGCGGTCACCCGCTTCGGCGGCCACGTCGACAAATTTCTCGGCGACGGCCTGGTGTGTTTCTTCGGTGTGCCCGAAGCGCACGATGATGACGCCGAGCGGGCCGTGCGCGCGGGGCTGGCGATTGTGGAAGGGGTTAAGTTGTTAGGTGTTAGGTTGTTAGGTGAAGAACCGGAGTCTTCCCTAACAACCAACAACCTAACAACCAACAACCTGTCCCTCCGCGTCCGCGTCGGCATGCACACGGGAGCGGCCGTTGTTGCTCACGGCGGGGGCGCGGCGCAGGATGTCTTCGGCGATACCCCGAACATCGCGGCCCGGGTGCAAGGCGCCGCCGAGCCCGACACCGTCGTGATCACCGCCGCCACCCAGCGGCTGGTGGCGGGGCTGTTCGTGGTGGAAGACCGCGGCCCGCACTCACTCAAGGGGATTGCGGCCCCCGTCGGGCTGTACCGCGTGATCCAGGCCAGCGGCGTGCGCGGCCGGTTGGCGGCGGCGGCAGCCGGCGGTCTGACGCCGTTCGTCGGCCGCGAGCGCGAACGGCAGACGGTGGCCGAGGCGTGGGAGCGGGCGCAGGACGGCGAGGGACAGGTGGTGCTCCTCAGTGGCGAGGCCGGGATTGGGAAGTCGCGCCTGGTGCAGGACTTCAAGGCCGGCCTCGCGCAGACGCCGCACACCTGGATCGAGAGCGGCTGCGCGGCCTACTACGACACCACGCCGTTCTACGTCGTCACCGATCTGCTGCGGCAGGGCTTCGGCTGGACGGCCGATCTCTCGACCGAGGCGCGGCTCGACGCCCTCGACCGGTCGCTCGCGGTGGTGGGCCTGAAGCCGGCGGAGGCGGTGCCGGTGATCGCGCCGCTGCTCGACCTGCAACTCCCCGAGGGCCGCTATCCGCCCCTGTTTCTGTCTCCCGAGCAGCAGCGCAAGCGCTTGCTGGCGACGCTGGTGGCGTGGGTGTGCGGCGCGGCGCGGCTACAGCCGAGCGTGATCGTGATCGAGGATCTCCACTGGGTCGATCCGTCGACGCTCGAGCTGCTCGGGCTGCTGGTCGAGCAGGGCGCGCGCGAGCCGCTGCTGTTGGTGCTGACCGCGCGGCCGGAGTTCCGTCCGCCGTGGCCGCTGCGGGCGCATCACACGCAGCTCAACCTGAACCGGCTGACGAAGCGGCAGGTGCACGAGATGATCGTGCGCGTGGCGGTGCG